>JAUWWG010000064.1 GCA_030616985.1 Thermoplasmatota archaeon | reverse complement strand
TTTACGGTTTGTTTTCCCTTGACCACCGGTCAACGCTCACTTCGTTCACTATAGACCGGGTGGAATTCTTTCTTTAAAATCGCAACAAATGTTGCAATATAGTCGTAGAAAAAATAGTTTACACTATTAGAATTATTGATAACATTAAAAATAAAATTATTATATTTATGCCTTATGGAATTTTACCTCCAGGCATTTATACATTCCCCGATTCTATTATGTTATGTATATAATTTGTAAGCTATCAAAGTAATATGAACTTGTATTCTATATGTATCTTCTAAAACAAAATATTTTGAAAGAATAAATATGGTTAACAGGCATTTTAGCCTAGCAAAATGTGTATTAAATCAGTTAAAACATAAGATTTTGTTAAAAAAAATATAATGGGAAACATTTAAATTCTATCTCCCTATTAAATATACAAAGGGGGAGAAAGAAATGAAAACAAAAATATTATGTATTTTGATAGTGACGCTGTTGATAGCATCTACTGGTTTAACAATAGCCAAGACAATGAAAGAATCAAAAAATGGGGAAGGTGACATTTTTACTATCGATGCGGCTGATTTTAAAGAATCAAGCATGATTAAGAGACAGCCTGTTGATGTGATTTATGATAAAACCAATCTTAAACCAGCCTATGGGCTTCTTTCCCATGGTGGTCCTGAGTATGAGTTCATGAAGGAACCGACAACAATCATGACCTCTCACTATGATTATATGCCTGGTAGCTATGAGAGTCATCCAATTCGCATTCAAACAGAAAACGGTGACGGACAATATTTGACATTCTTTGGGCAACCGTCCAAAACTGCCACTCGTCGGCAATATTGGGCTTATGTCGACTCTGAAGGTAACATTCAAAGTGACACCATAACTTCATACAGTAATAGGCAAGGCTATGGTGGTATTAGTGTTCATCCGGCAACAGGAAATTGTATAGCATCTTGGCACGAAGACGACGACGGTGATGGTAAATACGAGACTGCAATCACATTTGATGATTATGATTCGGGAGAAACCCCAGGATCGTGGAAATCGCCATTGATAGTTCCCAATGATGGAATAAATGAGTATATCTGGCCATATATTTACGTTGGTCCTTCACCTCTTGGTGTTGGTTACGTAAGAATATACCAAATTGCAAAAAATTTTGAAAATATTGCAGCTGGTCCATGTGAAGATGTACAAATTATGCATACTGATGTTGAAAATGTTAATGGAGCAGATATGACCGGTCTTCTTGATCTTGCAAACTGGGATGCAGTAAATGTATTCACTGATTGGCGTGATAAATCTTGCCGTCCTTTCAAATCTTTTGCTATCGATTACAACAATCCTGGAAAAGTTGCATTTATAGGAACTGCTACTTGGATGGAGGGTGACCTTGGTAATATGCCCGTTGATGAAGGACTTTTTGTCTGGGAGTCATATGACTATGGTGAAACATGGGATTATGCTAATTTACGTTCTGACGGCCCTACAGACTATTTGTATCTAGTGGATAATATTCCCAGATTTGAAGATAATGAGGATAATGTTCTTGATAATATTGAAGTTTTCATTTCTGGAGAACATGGTACTGCTCTTTATGACTCTGATGGTAAATTACATTGGACATACTTGCAAGGATATGGTTATTCTGATGATAGCGGAAGATACTTTTTTAACTATTTTTTACCTCAAGCAGAAACTGTTTGGGATGGTGCAATCTTTACATTCCATGAAGTGCCTGAACTACCTGATATAGATCCATTGTCAGGACATAGCGTACCATGGGATGATTCAAATACATATCCAGTCATTGGATGGAGTATCTATCCTTCTGGATCTGCTGCAATCTTCCATGAAAATACGCAGAAACAGGCAATTAATACAGAGAAAAACTGGATGCTACAGATGTGGGCAGATGGTACTTACGCCCAATTAGCTAGTGACGGAAACCCAGATTATCTAGATTATGAAAAACATCCAATCATCTTCATCTCTATATCAAATGATAATGGTAACACCTGGTCTCCACCTATTGAACTTACTGACATATATAGTGAATTATTTAACTTCTCTGATCAAATCACAGTTTACCCATATGTCTGTGACCAAATAGTTGATCTTGGAAATGATTGGGGACAGGTAAATATGTATTACTTCGATGATAATGCATTCGGTTCAACAGTGCAAGGTATGGGCTTTGATGCCAGTGGACAAATTACATACTGCTCCCTTAAAATAAAGTTCGGTGAATCAGGATATGAACAGATAGAAATTGAAGAAATTAAAGGTGGATTTGGTGTAAGTGCGATTGTGACAAATACTGGAACTGCTGAAGCTACAAATGTTGATTGGAGTATAACACTGGATGGCACTATCTTCATTGGGGGAGAAACAACAGGTACAATCGATATCCTTGCCCCTGGAGAATCTACCACGATAATCTCTGATTTAGTCCTTGGATTTGGTAAGACAAATATAACAGTAACTGCAGACACTGAAACGAAAAAAGCAAGTGGAACAGCATTTCTGTGTTTCGTATTGGGGGTACAATAAACACTTTCTTCCTTTTTTTCTTTTATCTTTCTCAATCTGATTTAGCAATTGTCAAAATCCGCTATGTAAACCATTAACACGATTTATGGGTTAAGTTTCCGCAACCTGCGTTCACCATTACCAATAGGTTATATGCTGAACTTATCATTTGGTTTAAAATTATATAAGTCACATACTTGCTTTGGAATATGTAGATTTGAGGGAGGAGTTGATATACAGAAAGATGAACTTATTCAGCTACATGCATTTCTGTTTCAACTTAGAACACACCTGGAGAATATGGTAGAAAATAATAATCCGCAAGCATTTTTACCCTATGTAAAATTAGATGTTCATCCACAGCAAGTCCATAAATCCAAAGATGAACATAAATTAGCAGTTTTTGAGCTGAGCAAGGGAATCGCAGATTTATTACGGGATGACGATTGTTCCATATCTCAAAGGATTTATGATGGTTTAGAAGGAATGTGTAACCGGTTTAGAAAACAAAATGATTGAGTTATTGCTCTGGCTTCAAAACAAACCATTACCTAAGGTAATTAAACGATGTATTGAGGAATATAAAGAATAAGATAGTTTTAACAGCCTCTATCTTTTTTTCTTTTCATTATACCTATAGTCACGTCTGATTTTTAATCTGATATCTATCCAGAGACCCTCCAGAATAATCTATTATCAAATAGGTAATATACATCCTTAGTAGACTCTTCAATAGATCAGAAGCTACCACGAGGTTTATATTGGATAATTATCGTGGTTAGGAGATGTGATAGATACAAATGTGGTTAGTTGTATACAGATAAATAAAAGTTATTTTTAATATATCCAAAAACGGAACAATACATCCAATTTTTGATTCACATCACAAAAGATTTATATATAACCAACAATAAAACAGAATATGCCATGAAAGAAATATGGACATGCCCAAACTGTGGAGCGGAAATGAAAAAATTAACAGATACTTCGACTCTTTATCACATATGTCCAATATGTGGCTGCTCCATGGAAGGAAAAGAACAGAATTTTGATTCTGGCAGGATTTGTCCTAATTGCCATTATATATTAGATGGCAGTATCGAATGTTCTCATTGTGGTTATGATCTAGGTTCAGATTTTGACTAAAAGGGGATTTTACAGGATTATATAATAACGCCCATAATACATCACACGTGTTACTATTTGCCCGCTATATCATTGTCTGAATCTTGAGTTTTGTTCATCCCGTTAACAATTTTTTGTAATAAGATGAGCTCCCCGTTTCAAGTATTTCCAGTATAATACCTTCTGTTACCTCGCCAACTCCTTTTAATTTTTGCAATTCTCCTTTCATAGTTGACAAAGGTTCTTTTAATTGCGAGATTGAATAGGCAGCATACCCATAAGGTGATTTTTTACCTTGCATTTTCAAAAGATAATCAATATGTTCCAATATAACAATAACTAAATCATTTTCACTCAATATATCCTTGTAAAGCGCAGGTGGAATACGTTGAGGTATCTTGTATTTTCTTGCAATAGTATTAAACGTTAGATATATGGAACCATAATATTCATCTATTGCACTTCCCCACTTGCTCTCACGATATATATTTTGATATTCTACTATAAAATCAGGGTAATTTTTCTTAAGCACATTTAAAAAATAATCTTTCTGTCTTCCCTCTTTCAGGGTCATTCCACCAAAGACGATAAAGTCAATACCCACCTCATGGGCTTTCCTAACTGTATCTCCTATCAACTTTGGTGAATCAGTTATGAAAGGAATAACAGGAAGCAAAAACATACCGCAGGCGATACCCTCACCTTTAAGAAACCTGATTGTTTCAAGTCGCTCACTAGGTAATGGAACACCAGGTTCAAAAACTCGACTGATTTTATCATCTACTGATGAAAAACTAAAACTCACAATTGCCCTATTTCTTTCATTGATCTTTTTTATAATATCAATATCTCTCTTTACAAGAATCGATTTTGTAAGAATGTGGACTGGAAAATTTTTCTCATAAAGCAAATGAAGTGTTTTTCTGGTCAGCTCATATTTTTTTTCAGCTGGTTGATAACTATCACCAACGCCGCCGCCAACACCTACATAACCCTTCTTAAAAGGGGTACGTTTCCTTCTTGGATCTAACTCTCTCCGAAGGATCTCAATGGCATTTATTTTTACAACTACGTCTTCCCCAAATTCTCCATCAACTTGATATTTCTCAGATCGGCCATCACAATATACACAGTTATGCTGACAACCCCTATACAGATTCATCCCATAACATGTCAAAAACCATGACTCAATTTTTTTATACTTACGAAGTATAGATTTCGCTTCAATTTCCCTAATATTCACTTCTTTTATGTATTCTTTTTTTGTATTTATGAATACCCGTCTATCGTCGAATTTAGTATCTAGGTTTGAATTTACTGAAGTGCCATTTATTGTCAAATCACATTCTTCCTGTAAGACACTATCTATGATGTCGTTTTGTATCTTTTTCTCTATTTCATCATCCAATATTTTCATATCTAATCCTTACTCTTTATTCACATATACCTTCGAATGCAAAATGCAGAAAACAAAGATATATTTGGTTTTGAAAAATATGCACACCCTGTTTCGTCGGCCTAAATGTTTTTTTCATAAACTCTGAATCTTTTGTACAGTTTTGCACCAGTTTTCTCTATAATCTTCAGTGATGCAACATTATGTTCATCAACCCACCCAATCTCTACACCAGCATATCCCCGCTTCCTCATTTCCAATATTGTATGATAATTCATATACGATCCAATATCTTGATTACGGTACTCTTTCTTGCAACCAATAAGATTAAATTTTCCTTGGTTGATCCCTCGCTTATACCATAAAAACTTCAAAATTTCAACAACCCCCAACTTTCCATTCATTTTTTTGAAGACCTGATTGTAATCTGGGGTTGACCACTGAAAAGCAATGGGATTCTTATCAATTTCAACGATTAAAAAGAGTCTGGAATCAACAAACCATCTCGCTTGCTTGACCCCAAATCTCATTTTCACCTCGTCATTAGATACAGAAACATATCCCCAATGTTCTGAAAATGTATCTACCATCATCTTAACCCACCACTTTATTTCCCTTCCAGCCCGTAAACGATTAAATCTGCGAATTTTCACACCTTTTGCTTCGCAGCCCTTGGCCAATTTTTTAAGATAATCTGGAATCGGCTGTGTTAGATCAAGATAATAAACAAGTTGATCCCGCAGTTTCTTCATTCCATATCTCTTTACAAAATCCAAATAATATTTAGGTGAATAAGATGAGAGAATAGAGGGTGTCGAGCTAAAACCATCATATAGAAAACCACACCCCATATCGATTCGACCATCAATAGGTCCACGCATCAAAGACATTCCTTTGGAACACAGCCATTCTTGCGCAGCATCTAACAAAGCTGAGGCAATATCAAAATCTTGTATGCACTCAAAAAAACCAAAGTAACCAATTTTTTCTCCTGTTGTTTCACAAAATTTATGATCAATAACTGCAGCAATTCTACCAACAACGACATTCTCACGGTAAGCAACAAAAAGTCGTGTTTCGGCATGTGTCCAAAATGAGTTCTTCCCCATAAAAAAATCCCTGAACTCAACCCAAAATGGTGCAACCCAGTACATATCATCCCGATATACAAACCATGGAACCTGAAAAAAATCCTTAAAATCCTTTAGAGTTGTTACGACAGATATTCGGACATCAGGTGAAACATACTTGGTTTCAGCAGAATCAGAATTAAAAATGTATTTTCCTTTTTTTCTAGACATACTCACTTTTTCCCTACAGAGATATAGGATCATTTCTGCTGTATTCATTGTAAAGAGTTAAAGTTTTTTCATAGGTAAATTTCAAATTAAAAAATCGTGTTAATGAGTAATAACGGGAAGTTGAACTAGTATAGCACATTATCATCATATGAACCTATAGGAATTGCCAAAAATACAATCTTATTTCTGCCACTTCACATAGGTTGAACCATTAGTCGAATAAATTCTCAAGACCCGAATAATCTGGTGCATAACGACAGATTTTAAACACATGATTATCAATCAAGTTTGGAAGCTGATTGACATACTCCCAAACAATCTGTTTATTTAGGGTTACCTCAAAGAAAATGCCGTTAGCCCCATCACAAATAAGTGTATTTCCATTAGGAAGCCTCTGGGCACCAGAAATATGGCCTGAAAAAAAATCAGTTGGATTTTCAGCGGTATATATCCATATCTGCTTTTTTGGCTCATACGCAGAACCTGGCGTTATGAAATAGTTGCCGTTGCCATCCACAGGAGGTATGATCTCATCCACGGAAGAATACTGATAACCTTGGCCCTTATTACAGTTATTGAAGACCAAAATGTTTCCTTCACCGGGACATCCTGATTCAATCCATTGTGCATCATGCTGTCCGAAGAACTTCTGGTCACCTGGACCACCAGCGCGATAGGCCCACGGGTTACCCCACCGATAGAGTAGATCCCCACCTCTGCCATATCTTCCTCCAGTATGGCCTGCAGCCTCCTCAGTGGTAGTGCTGTGGTCAATCACCCAAATCTCATTTTGATTGTGTGAACTTAATAAGATCTGGTCAAATTCCTCGTTATAGTCAATTGAATTTATATGATTCCAGTCAGCTTGTCTTCCACCAAAATTGATATCGATTAATTCAGGATGATCTGCCACAACCCCATAGTTTTCTTTCGCAGAGTCATAGTCTTGTATAAGATGATCCCAGACATGCCATTCCCAAACAATATTCCCTCCATTGGTACCAGTTGGCTCAACCTCAATGATATGATCTGGCCATAGTTCCCCATGTAATAAATCGGGATTACGGCCTGCGGCAATTGATTCTGTAGCAGTTTTATACTCCCAGGCGATCATTAGTATATTCCCATTTGGCAACGCCTCAATATCATGATGCAGACAATGCTGATTGGTTGAGTATTCAAAATACCAGACAAGTGTTCCATTCCAATCAAATATCTCAACACGCCCACTAATCCCACCAGATAGAAAGGTTGGATTAGCACCAGGAAAATCACTACGAATAAGATACCCATTTTCCAGCAGATATACAGCTAGACCTTGTATGTAATTACTTTCCCAGGTGTGAACAATTTCTCCACTGTTATTGATCAAATACGTGTTTGTAGAATATTCGGGACTAAACAGAGTATATCCTTCAAATGCTCTGGGATCATTAAAAATATCACTGATTTTTATGACTAATGGCCCGATTACTCTCGCAGCGATCCCCTGTTCCTCAGCATGCACATGAGGTGCGCTTGGTGTAATCATAATCTCGGGAAGTTCGGCGAGTATTCCAAGTCCGATGCCAAACACATCTATATGGATCTCAAATGACTCACCAGCAGAAAGAAATGGTATACTATAGTGCGTTGTGGGGATTTTGATTATGTAACCTCCAGTGACATCAACACTCAATGTGATGTCCGATACATCGATATTCCCATCGTTTTTTACCACCACCGCTAAACCAAGACCGTCCGTAATACTTTCGATTTTTAGAAGGGGTGGCTTTATGGGATCATCACCTGGCATGGTTGACTGCTCTGAAATGTCTAAATCAGTTGGTTTAACATCATAGGCAGTTGCCATTGGAGTCACTGCTGAAAAGATAAATAAAAAGAGTATGCTAAATACTAAACATTTTTTAACCAGGATATTTCTCCTCATGCTTAAACTATATATAAAATATCACATATAAATATTGTTTGAAAATATCTTTCTTAAATGTTGTACATACATTACAAATTAGGAAGTAGGGACTTTCTGTTTTGAAATTTTATACGCTATTTTAGATTTCAAGGCATAATTTGATATTATTATAAGAAAATAAGATAATTTATATACTAAATATAATAATATAGTTATACATATAAAGTTAGAGAATGTTGAGGCCAATGCGAAAAAGATCGACTGTTTGTTTCCTTTTATTGATTATCATATGGCTAATACTTGCACCTGTTAATTTATCATATGGGGGTTCATGGTGGGATGATGGTTGGTCACATCGTCAGGATATAGATATACCAGTAGACACAAATTCAGATATTGCCAAATATCAACCAATTGACACAAGAATTGAATTTGACGAGAGTTGCTGGGCAAAAAATAAAGATGAACATTCCATAAGGATTTGCTGTTTGAATGGAAACAGTTGGAATGAACTTGAATCACAGATATACAATTTAAGACATATTGGTGAAAATCAAATCAAATCTTGCAATATTGTTTTTTTGATACCTGAATTTGCCACAGGAGATGAACAATATTACATTTACTATGATGATTCTGAGAAACCTTCTACAGATTATCCCGACCATATCGATATAGAGGAATCATTCTACCATTATGAACCAATACCCGGGTATCCTCTTGAATCACATTTCTATAAAGTAATCGATGAGGGCTACATAATATACGCAATTGCCCAGGAGGGGCAATTTATGGGATATGATACCTCCCAACATGTAACCAAAATGAATGATAAAATCACAGAAGTTAAACCAAAAAATGGAAATCTATTTGCAGCATTTGATTTCAAATATTGCTATGGCGAAGGATTATTTGATTATAGTTCTACAAGTCAGCATCTAGTTTCAAAAGAGATATTTGTAAACGGAAATTTGATGGTAGAAGTTGGCATCGTTAGTAAATCAAACCGGGATGATTTGCAAACAACTGCAACATATAAATATTATCACAATCCAACATCAAATACCAGGATGCATGTTCATGTAAAACATGAAACATTAAAGGAAGTCAAGGCCGAATCGGAGTCAAACACAGATGGGACTTATGCTTCAATACAATGCGGTGGTGTTAAAAGCAATTCAATTGAAGATTTAAATTTTGGTCAAATACTTCCATATATGCATGTTTTTAATGAAATGAATAGCATAACAGAATATTCTTTAGATACTGACCCGGAATACATACCAGAGGAACCAGATATTAGGGTTTTAAGTATCGAGGATGATGTTGATCTAGGTAATAAAGCATGGATCTCATTTGATGAAGGGGATACAGGAATCGCCCATTCTGTGATTATAAGTTCAAATAGTGTTGTAAAATCAGGAAATGATGAAAGAGATGGGATCCAAGTAAACGCATTTGAGATGGACTACCCACATCTTCCAGGACTTGAAAACAATATGGCCACCATACAGATTGGTAGAAATTCTTATGAGATTGGCGATATTCATGATCTTATAATACCAGAAAATTTCGTCGTTGAATTCGACGCAGAGTTTTTCTCATCAAAAGCCGGTGGTTTCAATATAGTTCAACAAGAGGCAGATATATTTCAAGAGCTCGTAAAGATAAAACCACCCTCTAATGATGAGTTTATTGACGATTCAGATGAAACTGAAAAACATACATTATCGGTTTTCGTTCATCTTTCGACATCAACACCCTTCGGGTCAGCCCTTTCTGCTTTACTGGGCATAGATTTTTCATATATTAATGTTGAACTCCATAAAAACGAAGAACTTGTCTATTCAGGAACAGCAGTAAAACTACCGATGAAGCCAATTCCTGAATTAGATAAATTAACCTTTGTTGAACAAATCTCAGCAGCTCTTTTTTCTTTTGACTGGAAAAATCTTTCCTTTTTCAAAAAAATACGTTTTCCTGATTTGGAACCGGGGGAGTATACAATCAAAATTTACAAAGAAAACCCCTTTTTTGGAAAAGAAAGAAAATACATAGGATTCGCAACACTGGAATTAAGTGATGATACAAAAACTCATGTTCATTGCGGCATAGAAGGGGCATTGTATGTTCATGCAGCTGATCAAAATAATGAAGATGTAAAAAATGCTGAAGTGATTTTACTTAAAAATGATAACGTAGTGGCAAAAAATCACACCGATGAAAAAGGTAATACTCTACTTAAGGCACCATGCAGCATAACAGAAAAATACGCTGTTAAAATTTTATACAATGGATTTGTGATGTATGACGACACAATCAGATTATGATATGTAACAAGTATAATTCCTAAAAAACAATCAATAGATATCGAACGATATAATCTGAAGATAAATGTTTTTGATATTTGGGGTATGCCCCTAGAAGTAGATGTATATCCAACTCTTACAAGTAATGAGATGTATAAGCCAACAGTAATCTCTGGGGAAAAACAATCAGTGAATAGCTATACATTCTCAAACCTTACACCGTCGTTATATCAACTTAATCTAAAATACAAATCATATTCATTAGAAAAAGACATCCGTTTAGACTCAGACAGGGAATTAGACATTGATTTTCCAGCAGAATTTCAAATAAAAATGAGAATCTTAGACTCACGAGGTATCCAAATAGAAGGCGCGAAAATAATAATATCAAGAAATAGTAAACAATTAGAAGCGCAAACTGAAGATTCCAAATTGATATTCTCCCTCCCCCCTAGCTTTTATCATGTTGAAATCTATGATGAAGATAAATTAATAGGTGCAAGAGAGATTGATGTTTTTGGTGAAAGAAACTTTGATTTTATAACAACATCTGAACCATTTTTTCCTGTAGTAATGATCATTATTGCTATTATTTTAATGGCTATTTCTATTGTTTTCTCATATGTTAAAAACGACAAAATGTATTTTCTACTGATTCTACCGATATCTCTTGTAATTGTGGCTGTTGCTTCTCCATGGTGGATACTACACGGTTCTTCCTCTCAGCTAGAAACATCGACACACATGTTTTTACTTCCATTGGAGCTTGTTACAATAACAACAATTTCTGATGTCATTTCTGGAGAATTAGCATTTCTACCAGATATATTCAGAAACTATGTCGGCCTAATTCCAATATTTTCAGTATTGGGCTGTTTATCAATCACATCAGGCATGTTTTTCAAAGCATTCAATCATAGGAGATTTTACATCTTATCTTTGGTTTTTGCTTCACTTTCATTTGTTGGCTCCACCCTGATATTCTTCATTGGAATGTCAACGCTTACCGAAGTGGGAATAGGAGGCTTTATTGGTAAAGGCCCCCTTGATGTAAGCATCCCGGGAAAAGATATAGCTCCATCAGTTTCTT
>JAUWWG010000011.1 GCA_030616985.1 Thermoplasmatota archaeon | reverse complement strand
CTCAGATTTTAAAAAGAAACGCACGAAAAAGGACATTGATTATCTAATATCCATTTCAGGACCAGAACCACAGAGAACAATGCTTGAAAAAAAACTCTTATCACAGGTAGATCAACTGGATGGAAACATTGTTATAACTTTGGGTAAAACAGAAAAAAAAGACAATTTGAATAGAAAAAACATCGAAACATATTCATTTTTAACAAAGGGAAAACGAGAGGACTTTTTGAACCGGTCAAAGCTTGTTATCTCACGTAGTGGTTATTCTACAATACTAGATTTAACGGTAATAGGTGCAAAAGCATTAATGACCCCCACACCTGGACAGATAGAACAAGAGTATCTGTCACAATATCATAACAAAAAAGGCACATTTTATTCGGTAAATCAAAACAATATAAATCTTAAAAAGGACGTAGAGATTGCGAAAAAAACAACAGGAATTAAGAGGAACTGTGATGTCAAAAAAACTGTTGAAAATATTATAAACGTAATCTCTTCAACTGAAAAAAGTCCATTTAAATAGGATTATTTTATTAGGGTGGAGAATATATACAACAAATATACGCTGTGAGAGGAGAAAGTTGGAAATCATTTCAAAATTAAGAGAAATCACAAAAAACTGGGTTTTCTGGTTAATTCTGGTTACAGGTATCGCTATAATTGTAAGATCATTACCTGCCTGGACAAATGCTGCATGGGGATGTGATTTTGGAATTTATTACAGTCTTACAAACTCTTTCATAGAAAGTGGAGAGCTGTTTAATTCCTATTATGGATGGGGCGGTTCTTATCAATACTTCCCAGTATTGTATGCCATAACTGGTGTTGCTCATTGGGTCACTGGAATAGATGTGCTTACTATCATGCCAAAGATTGCTCCCATTTTTGGCGGTCTCTCAATAATGGTTTTTTACTTTATTGTACGTGAATTGATAGGTAATAATAAAATAGCTATGCTTTCCAGTCTTCTTCTTGCAGTACTGCCATTTCATGCCTATCAGACAAGCCATGCATCACCTTTGACAATGGGACATTTCTTCATGATGCTTTCAATATATTTCTTTATAAAATATCGACAGGATTTCAGATACATAATTCCATTATTTATTTCCACGATACTTTTGATAATGTCCCATCATCTGACAACATACTTCTATCTCATTTCCCTAGTATTTATTGTATTTGTTGAAAATGCAAGCAGAAAAGAATGGGCACCTTCCTTGAAACTTGATGTTCCGTATATATTGTTGGCAAGTGGCCTTATATTTTCTTATTGGGCATTTATCGCAACTCCGGTATATGAAAGTTTTATGAACACAGGAATCACATTAGGACCAATATCAATAGAATCTAACGTTACAATAGCTCTATTTTATATGTTGTTTTTTTCATCGTTTGGGATCATTTGGTTAAAAAGAAGATTTAATATATTCTTTGAAAGGGAAGATGCTGCTGTCAACTCCTGCATAGTGAAGTTTTCCATAACATTGATAATAGGTCTAACAGCAATGGGCATTTTTTCAATATTTAAAATGCCGTGGACAAACTTCAGTTTAACACCTCTTTCGATAATATATGCTATACCCTTACTCCTCATTTTTGGATTTGGAGTTGCGGGTTTTAGGCATACCCGATTCATAAAGAACGGTTTTTTTATCCGCGGATGGCTTATGGCCATACTATTATCATTTACATATGGGCTAGTAACCAATAGTTGGACCTTATATCCCCATAGACATCTTGAATACATAATGATTCCCCTTAGTATAATATCAATATACGGCATAAGAAGCATTTTTTTAAATCTAAATTACGAATCACTGTCAAAAAGGATTAGAAAAATTCCACATGCTAGCACACAATTACTCAGCCAGTCTAGAAAAACAAGACTTGTGAAGAAACGTCAACTAGCATATATGTTTGTAGTAATCGTACTTGTCACAACAAATGCTGTATCGATTTATCCATCTCACGTAGCACTAAATGCATCATATGAAGTAATAACTAATGAAAATCTATCTGTGACAGAATGGATGAAAGAAAACCTGGATAAAAATAATAGTGTAACCGCTTCAGATCACCGTCTTGCAAGGATGGTAGAGGCAGTTGGATTTAACACAACACTAGATGAAACTATTATAATATGGGATGCTGAAAATCTATCTGACTATATTGACGAGTTGTACGGCATTGGCAAAAATCATAGTAGAATCACACATATAGTAATCGATGATATAATGAGAGAAAGAGTTGTGCATGTTGGATTTGGAAAAATTGTATACATGACAAATGAATCCTATGACAAATTTCATTCTCAACCTTTTGAACTTGCATACAGAAACGCGACAATAGATCAAAACATGGAAGAAATTCATTGGACAGAGCTATATAGCATAAACTGGACATATATTGAAGGGTTATCTTTGACATAAATTTAATAGTAAAATATTTTGATGATCATGAACATAGTGGAGATAACAACATACAAGGAGGGTGGAATATACACCCACGTATCAGAACTTGCAAAAAGAATGGATGCGAACACAATACTTATCAGCGGAAATACAAAAAAATCAGGATATCAAAAAGAAAATGGACAAACGTTTTTTCATATACCTTCCATACTATCAATCTGGGAAATTTATTTCATAAATCCGCCGGGATCCTATAAAAAAATAAAAGAATTAATCAATAAACATGAAATTGATCTCGTGCATCTCCATGGACCGCTCTTCACATTTTGCGGCGGAGTGATGAGAAAAACAAAGTTGCCTTGCATCATGACTACACACTATGTATTGGATTTTAAAGGAAACAAACTAATGGAATCCTTATACCGGGGAGTTATAAAATGGGTGACAAGATCGGCAGCAAAAAAGGTTGACAAAATTATTTGTGTCAATGAAGACTATATACCAATATACACCAGCTGGGGCATCGATCGAGATAAACTTGTTTATATCCCCAACGGCATCGATACTGAAAAATTTTCTCCTGGAAAATCAGACATAAAAAAGAAACTGAAATGTAAAAATCTATTAGTTTTCTGGGGGAGACTTGGATACCAGAAAAACATCCAAATTCTAATCAAAGCATTCAAAAATGTTAATACACCCGACACAAAAATGGTTATAATTGGAAAGGGGCCAGATATAAAAAAACTGAAAGCTCTTACTAACGGAGACAAAAACATTATTTTCACTGGTTACTTGTCAGATAATGAATTGTTAAATTATGCGCGAGGGGCAGATGTGGCAGTTCTCCCATCAAGGGCCGAAAGCTGGGGTCTAGTAATAGGAGAAGCAATGGCCTGTGGATTACCGGTGATCTCATCCAATGTTGGAAAAGCAGGAGAGCTTCTTGGAGAAGATAGAGGTTTAATTCTCAAAGGAGACACGGTAGCTGAACTATCGGAAAAAATTGATTATTTATTAAACAACAAACAAATAGCGAAAGAGATGAGTATACGGTCGCGGAAATTCATAGTTGAAAATTACGGGTGGGATGAAGTAGCGCAAAAAACAGAAGAGTTATACAAAACACTGACCAAATAACCGCAATAATGTAAATAGATACATATCACTTAAAGAGATACGGGCTCAACGAGGAAATAAATGAAGAGGGAGAAGCAAATACATCAGTCGCAAAATATTGATACCAACCGCAGCGTCTTGTACAGTTTTTCATATCCTGTCTTGCCTTCCTTGCCTCATCTGATTTTACGAAATCCATGACTGAACCCTCAGTGAAATTGTAGATTCTTTTACCAACAGTTCTACATGGATAAAAAAGTCCGCCATCAGAATCAATAATAACTGAAGATGTAGAGCACCCATGCATCTTGTTAATATTATCCAAAAATCCTTTTGGTGTCGTAATGGTATTTCTATATTTCTTCTTCAGTCTGATTATTTCCGCCCCGAACTTCCCAGAATCAGGATAATAATCATCTGTTCCTTCCAGATGACATGCAGGCATTATCACAGTCCTTGCACCTACTTCATATACTCTTTTAACCTTTTCTTCTATCGCGTCCATTGTATCCTTTGTGACAACTATTTGGATGCATATCTCTGGGCCATAGCTTTGAAATTCCTCAAGTCGCTCAAAGAACTCAAGATTATCATGTCCTTCATCTATACTTATGTGAAGATAATCAATGTTTTTACCATATTCTTCCATAGGTCTCTTGTCAAGCAGGTGTCCATTAGTAGTAAAAAACAGATAAAATGGCTTTTTATAAGCATATTCTAGAATCTCACTCAGATCTTTTCTCATTAGAGGGTCACCCCCTTCAAGACTTAGGAGTGTAATACTAGAGTTCCCAAGATTATCCAACACTTTGAAAACATCCTCTTTGGAAAGATCTGGTGTTTTTTCCATCCACACATTACAAAAACTACATTTTAGCGTACACTTATGCGTGATTTTAAACGAGGCGTAAAATGGATATATGCTTTCACCTGCCAAATAATTTGAAAAAGCACAGCCTGCCGTTTTTAGATATTTCCCAAGAGGTAATTTTTCCATAGAAACCACAGATGATTCCTGGACAATAGGTTACTACAGATAAGGTTTTTTGTTTATTTTATCAAATGCATTACTCAAGATAGTTGGCCGTACTCCATCGTTGAAATAACCATAAGAGAAATATATCATCCTTGAAATAACGATAATGTGGACAAAGAAGAAAAAAAACCTAAAACAATGAAACTTTCCATCATACTTAGTCTCATATTAAGTATATCAATTATTGTACTAATTTTGTATTTTACAATTGATGCAGAAACATTTGAGTATTTATCAACTCACCAGATACGGTACGAATTTTTCTTTGCTGCAATGGGGATCAATGTTATCTACTGGACTCTGTGGGGTGCCAGACTTAAGATATTGAGCAATGCCATCGATAAAAATGTAAATATAAGTCTATGGGAATCGACAAAAATAGTCATTGCAAATCTCTTTTTAGCAAACATAACTCCATCAATGGCAGGAGGAGAACCAGTAAGAATCTATCTTTTGAACAAAGACGGTTTGAGTATCGGTGGTGCAACCGCATCAGTACTAGGCGAACGATTACTAGATGCGATATTCCTTCTTCTATGCGTTCCATTTGCCCTTTTTGTTTTTGGAAAGCATATAGACGCAGGTCCACTGAGAATTGGACTGGCGATAGCAATAGTCCTTTTTATACTGGCAGTAATAGCATTTGCATATGCACTAAAAAATCCTAAAAAAACAAAATCATTTTTGATCTTTTTAAGCAACAAGCTTAGTAGGTTTTCCAGGAAAAAAGACAGTGAAAATACAATCATAGACAGAATAAACAGCGAAGTAGATAACTTTCATGATAGTATGGCCTTTTTTCTTTCTGATGGGAAAAAAGCATTTATAAAAGCAGGTATTCTTACTGCCATTTTTTGGATAACAGGCTGGATGATCCCACCACTCATCCTCATGGGTCTCGGCCTCGAACCTTTTATAATTGAATCATGTGCGATCCAAGTATTGCTCATCATAATTGTTATGATGCCGACAACTCCTGGAAGTGCAGGCATCACAGAGGGGAGCACTGCAGCTCTTTACAGTGTACTTATAGGTTCCTCCATACTAGGAGTTTTTGTCCTCTTGTTTAGATTCATAACATACCATATGGGACTTATTGCAGGAGCAATATTCCAATATAGAATATTCAAATCAGTTGCCTCATTTTCTTTGGATACCATTAAAAAACAAAAATAACAATTTTTAAGGAGATGGGCGGCCGTCACATTTTAATAATAGATATGTTATTCAGCAAATTCTATGAAAAAGGCAGAAAAATGTATTTCATGCGGAAAAGGACTGCTTGAACGGGGATCGGTAACATTTCCATGTCCAATGTGCGATGCAGTCGTCGGAAGATGCAACGGCTGCAGAGAACAAAGTGTGAAGTATGTCTGTCAACAATGTGGATTTACAGGACCTTAAGGAGGAAATACATATGGGGGAAGTAATAGCACTTATGCGCGTTATGCCAGGTGAAGTAATAGATGACGATAAATTACAGAAAATGATAGATGACATAAAAGACGTGGTAAAATCGCCTGTAACACTTGGAAAAATTGAGATTAAAAATATTGCCTTTGGACTTAAGGGATTAAACGTTACTGTAATGGTACCAGATGATGCAGGTGGACTGGATCCTGTGGTTGAGACTATTTCTAAAATTGAAAACGTTGACAGTGTAGAAGTAACAGATGTAGGGCGAGTCTAAATCTAGGCTGCTCTACCGGGTCTTTTAAGCTGATCTGAAAAATTCTGTATTACCTGAGAACCGATTTCTGTAGGATAGTATATTGGGTAAGCAGAGTTGCTTGTATCGCCATCAACCAATTCAGCCATATACATTTTTTTAATATGCCATTTAACGGTATGATGATTGAGATCAAGGGCATGAGCAATCTCAAGCAAATGTTTGCCTGGATTATCCTGTAAATACATCATAATATCTCTGGCGTTTTTATTTCTTAAAATAGACTCTGCAACAGCCTCTTTTCTGGCCTCAATACCACCCTCAACTAAATAGTAGACCTTTTTTCCACCGATGGCCCTACTTCGTACAAGGTTTGTTTGTTCTAGTTTACGAAGATGCCACGCTGCATTACTCGGCTTTAAATTCAATTCTCGTGCAATTTCCCTAAGATGTGAACCAGGATAATCCGTAATATATCCAAATAAATTCTTTCTGATCTCAGTATCCAATACGTTCTCTGGCGTCACATATTTGATACCACCTGCAGTAATAACTGCAGCAATTATCACTATTGCAGCTAATACGACCAATATTGATGTCTCTGGTGGAGGCAATGGGGAACTTTGAGCAGCTACTGATTCTATCAAAAAAGACAATATTAAAAAAGACAATATTAAAATTACTAACGTTCTCCTATCACATCGCATCCTATCCCATCCTCCAATTTTTGCATCCTATAGCATACCCAAAACATTGAACAACTTAAAAAGTTTACTTATGTGCAAAAAATCCAGTCACCTGGTTGTCTGTATTTTCAATTCTCACAAATCCAAACCGTTCAAACTGTATTATCTCTCCAGTCATTATAGTTGAAACTGCTTTCTCTGCAAATCCCTGTACCGTCTCAAGACTGTCTGGGTTGTATTTATCACCCTCAAAAAGAAGATGGGGGACAAAAACTTTCATTTTAACAAAGTCATCGGTTGTCCACTGAATCTTGGCCGACTCAGATATCAACTCTTCGCCCGCATACTCTGCAAAAATTGTATCGTTTTTTTCTTTTATTTTTACATTAAAGAGATCTTTTAATCTGAAAACATCTCCTGTTTTTATTTTTTCCATATCTGCTTTTGGAACGAAAAACGTTTTACCAGTTTTTATAGTCCGGCTTCCAAGTTTTTTATCAGTTGGATGAAAAATTATTGATTTTTCTTTCGATGGAGCACCTTCAACAACAAGTTTTACAGGATCTTTCACAAAGAAATATCGTCTAGCCGTAGGATCTATTAATTTTCTGTTAAAAGCTTCTACAATACCAAACGTTACAGTCGATTCTACCTTTGAAATACCTTGAGAGAGTACAAATTGTTTGATAGCTTCCGGTAAAATACCTCGTTTTTTTAATCCCCTCAAGGTCGGCAATCTAATATCATCATACCCTGTGACCAGTCCTTGTTCAATTAATGGCTTTATTTTACGTTTTGATACAGGCATGCCATCTATTGAAAGACGGGCAAATTCCATGAGGTGTGGTTTCCTCAATTTAAGAAGATCAAGAAGTCTAAAATAACATTCATCACGAAGCTCATATTCCTTCGTCCGAAAGGGATGCGTCACACCACTAATACTGTCCTCAACTGCACCAGCAAAATCATAGGTTGGCCATAATCTAAATCTACTACCATGAATCGGATGTGGCTTATCTATAACTCTAAAAAGAGTTGGATCCCTCATTGCAGTATTCTTACAAGTCATATCGCCTTTAAGCCTCAGTACTGTACCCTCTGTCGATGATAATATCATATCTTTCCAAAGATCGATATTTTCCCCGCAAGAAACATCTCTACAGCAGCATTCTTTTCCATGAAAACGCCCCTCTTTAATAACATCTGGTGAGCAGTTGCAAATATATGCATCCCCTTGATTTATCAACTGTTCAGCAAGTTTATAGTGTTTTTCCAGATTGTCTGAAGTGCGGTATTCCTTGTCCCATTCTACACCAAGCCACCTTAAATCTTCTTTTTGAACATCGTAAAACTCGAACTGCGCGTTCTCGGGATTTGTATCATCAAATCGTAAGATGAATTTTCCATCGTACATCCTTGCATACTCATAATCAACAATAGATGCCTTAGCGTGACCAATATGTAGATATCCATTAGGCTCAGGTGGAAAACGAGTGACAACTTTTCCTTTCTCTGCATCTGGAAGTTCAGGCAATGAAAAATCTCTTTCTTTCTTTTCTTTTTTAAGAAGTTCGGGAGCGAGTTTTTCTAGTTCAGCAATCTGTGTATCCAATTGAATATTATTGACTTCCTCCACAACAGAGCTAACAATTGGAATTATTTCCCGTGGGGAAAAACCATCTTTCCTCAAAACACCAATAACTTTTCCGACCACTGCTTTTACATTTGCATTTCCGTCAAACCGAATTGCGTTTTGAAGCGCATACATTCTTGCAGTTTTTTGTATCTTATCACTTGACATAGCATTATTTCTCTCTTGTTATTGAATACTCTGCTAATCCAATTAAAACCTGTTTTGCATCTGAATCATCCAACATATTCAGAGCTTTTTTTGCCTTGATGCTATACTCCAAAGCAGTATTCTTTGCATATTCAATCGATTTCATCTCTTTAAATAAATCATAAACTCTTTTGACTTCCTGTTCCGAAGCGTCCCCATTACCAAATATTTTTTCTAAAAGTTTCTTATCATCCCCAACAGCATTACTAATAGAACGAACAGCTATAAGTGTTTTTTTACCGTTTCTAATATCATTTCCGATATCTTTTCCAAGTGTCCCTTCATCGCTGCTCATATCTAGATAATCATCCCGTATTTGAAAAGCTAAACCTAAGGATTCCCCATATTCATCTAGGGCTTTAATTTCCTCTTTTGTTCCACCACCTAAAATTGCGCCACCTTCAGCAGCGAATTTAAACAACGCTGCTGTCTTCCTACGGATCATCTCAAGATATTCCTCTTCCCGAACATCCTGTCTTCGTTCAAATTCCATGTCCAGTTGTTGACCCTCACATATCTCCCGAACGCAATTTATAAGACCAAAATCCACTCGCTTGAAAACAGAAGAATCGTCGGAAATGTCGTGCATAACTTCAAAGGCTTTAGCAAATAAAAGATCTCCTGCTATTATTGCAGTAGACTCACCAAATTTAATATGTACCGTTGGCAAATTTCTTCTTAAACGTGATTTGTCCATAATATCATCATGAACAAGTGTAAAATTATGGATTAATTCAAGAGCAACTGCAAACGGCATTACCCGCTTTACATCTCCCCCCACAGCATCACAAGAAAGCATAGATATACATGGTCGCAGTCTTTTACCGCCAGCTAGAGGAAGATATCTAGTGGCATCATAGAGAGATTTTGGCTGTCCGTTTTTCAAATATTCTTCAAGTTCTATGTTAAAAACATCTGCTCTTTCACTTAATTCCTGTTTTAAATCCATAACTTCGCACCAACATTCAACAACTGGTAAACGTGCAACGCAGTCATCTTTGAAACGCTGTCAGCCCCCACTAAAAACATCGCGGCTCTTAGCTCCTTAATAATTGCATCAACCTCAAAAATGGTAGACTCCTTGTCTTTATTGGCTGGTCCAAGGAGGGTGTGTGCCATACCCGCACAATTTGCACCGAGTGCCATTGCCTTTGCCGCATCAAGTCCATTTCGAATGCCACCAGTTGCAATAATTGGCAGCTTCCAATCAGTCGCATCTCCGACTTCAAGTATAGAAGTTGGCGTAGGAATACCCCAGTCCCAAAAAGTTTTACCACCCCTCTCATGAAGCCAGTCATTTATCATCCCAGCCCGATAATGCTCTATTGCAGCAAAGGAGGTACCGCCTGCACCACCTACATCAATCCCTGCAATTTTTGTTTTCGAAAGTCTACTAGCAACATCATATGAAATACCGGCACCGGATTCTTTAACAACCAAAGGAACATCTAAATCCTGTGCAAGTTCTGTTATAGCATCAAAACATCCTTTTGCATGTGGCTCCCCCTCAAATTGGATAACCTCCTGCAAAAAATTGAGACAAACCACGAAAACATTAGCACCTATCATATCAATCATTTCCTGTGCATTAGCTAAAGTCTTATCATGACCCCATAAAACAAGTTGAGATGCACCTATATTAGCAAAACGCAAGGGAATATCAAAATCTTTTACAACACTATATGTGTCCTTTAAACCAGAATTTTCTAATCCGGCTCTTTGGGAGCCTACACCCATTCCTATTTGGAATTTTTCTGCAGCGGCAGCAAGATTTTCATTTATTTTTTTAGCTTTTTGATAACCGCCCGTCATGCTCGAGATAATCAACGGCGCATCCATTTTTTTTCCAAATAAGCTCGTAGAAAGATCAAGTTCATCCTTGTTTATCTCTGGAAGCGCGTTGTGTATCAGTTTTACATCATCCCAATAATTGTGATGAGCTGCTACATCCTTATCGAGCGAAATTCTTACGTGTTCATCCTTTCTATTTTCAGTCTGATTCATTTTTTACCCCCATAGACAATGGTACATTTAGCATCTTCTCCAATCAATACATTGTATAATATATCCTGTTTATTACCGTTTAGTAAAACAGTGTCAATACCCAACCGCGAAATGTTTTTCATCGTATCAATCTTTCCCCCCATGTCTTCAGTAACATCGGCATGAGCATCTATAGATGTTGTTAGTTTTTCTAGTTTTTCTATTGTAGTCGATTCTATAAACTCTGCATCTTTATTTATTTTTGGATTAGAAGTATATAACCCATCTTCATCCATTACAAATATTACCTTTTCAGGTTTAAAATATTTTGCCAATGCCATGACAAGCAAGTCACCAGAGCAAATCGAAAAACCCAGTTTTTCGTCCAATGCAACATCGCCAAAGGTTACAGGAGTAAAATGTTTATCTAAATACTCTTCAAATATCTTGTAATCCATCCTTGCTAATCCGTGATCATTAAGTTTTACAGTTGAATGTGGGGATAGTGAAACGGCAGAAACGTTGTGACTATGCAGAGACTTGAGAACGAAAGAATTCAACGTTTGAACCATTGCATGAGTGAGAGAAAAACCATGGATCTGATCTTTATTTTTGTATCCTTTGTTCAACTCATATTGTTTTGCAAGAATATGACCAAAGGATCCTGCACCATGAACCAATATTACTTCTTTATTTGCTTTTTTAATTTCCCTGGCTAAATTGTCCATTACCTCCGGTCGGAAACAACCTTGTTCGGATTTTTTAGTTATTACACTTCCACCAAGTTTCAAGATGAACATAGTTACCAAATAAACTATACTCTAAAAAGGATTTTCATGAAAAATATGGATTTTTTTGTATTTAACCTACCAAAAAGGAGATTAAGAATGGAAATTACCTTATTGCCTACTCTTTTGTTTCCTGCCAAGTAATCTTGCAGTTATGAGAAGTATAAGTATCAATACCAATGCAAGTATTACCCAAAGATATTGCTGCAGAAGAGTCACCGTTTTTTTTTCATGCGGATAACCTACCGCTCCAAATGGCATGTGACCATCAACCGAGAGTTCGGCATCATAGCGTAACGGCATTGTATCTTCCTTTTCCCAGTTATTGCCATCACTATATGTCGTGTCTGGGACATACATTCTTAGATCAGGATCGCCGAAGTAAACAACACTTTCCATCGTATCCCACCACCACTGTGACTCCTCTGGTAAATACAAATTTCCAACATGACTTATACCTTTCTCGTAAGCCTCACCAACGGTATTTCCCAAGACGATATCTCGTGGTATGGATTGTCTCCAAACCGCACCATACCAAGAGGTAGGCCAGGGATCCTGAACCTGAAACACACTTCCATGTCTTATAAGTGTAAGATGGAGATAAGTGTTTGATGTTTGACAGATGCTAGTTATAAACCCAACAGAATGAAGATTTTTCAGATGGCTTTCTATTTCACTTGCATTTTTCCATACCAACGGATACTTGGAATATGCTATTGTCCCAGTCAAACCATCATATAAATCATCCACCTCAAACGGGTCAAAAAATGGTATAATCTTATTTAAAAATTCTCTAACAGGCTTGCGTGC
This sequence comes from Thermoplasmatota archaeon, assembly GCA_030616985.1. Classification (GTDB taxonomy): domain Archaea; phylum Thermoplasmatota; class E2; order DHVEG-1; family DHVEG-1; genus JAUWWG01. The sequence continues at coordinate 15,774 of JAUWWG010000011.1, read as the reverse complement.
TAACACCCAATCCATACCTGTTGCAGGGATAAAGAGACTCTCGTGATTTGTATATGGTATAAAACCTTGCATATCCATAGACATTGTATCTGGCTCTTCGGTACAACCAAGAAGCCAATTATATCCTCTCCAAGGGTTTTTTTCTTTTATTGCACCAGCAAATGGTTTTGCAAGTTTGTGTTTTTCAAAACCTGCCGATGGATTCCAAAATAACGTTTTTCCCCCGTTTTCATGTGTCCCGTGAGAAGCATGCACCCAAAGAATTACTCCCCGATTGAGATTACTAGCAATTGATTCAAATTCAGTTGAGAAAACAGTATCAAATCCCCCTTTATTGAGATAAAATGGGACTATCTCTGTTTCTGATATGTCCGGGAAATACGCCCCCTCTTCCCCATAATGTTTTTTGTTTACACCTTGATCAATAGGTTCCATTGTAGTTGTTTCTCCAGGTATAAGACCGTCAGCGCATTGGTATTTCGACCCGTAGTACTTGCTTGCTCTTTCATTGAATCGATATTTATGTGTTACGAAAGAACATAAAACTGGAAACTCAAATGTGTTCTCATTAGATTCCTTATTTATAACAAGCGTATTTAGCAAAGGTTTTTTGAGAAGTCCCCTGAATCCTTCCCTGGAGCTAACACTTCCATTTGTCAAAGATACTTTGCCCTGAAGTGCAGGGTTTTCGAATATAACCGCAGGGTAAAACACATTACGAGAAATCCAGTAAGCAGTATCAACAGGAGTTCCGCAGAATCTTCCAGAGTATGCTACACCGGGAAAGATACGGTCCCAAGGGATACCTATGTCATATTGATCTGCAACAGTAATAATTGTCTCCTTTCCTTCCTTATCGAATCCATAAAGCTCTAGAAAATCATATATGCGTTTACCAGTTAAAACCATCTCAGCAACAGATGGCGTATGGTCATAACGATCAGATGCAAATCGTTTCCAAAACTCATTGTGCCATACAACCGCTGAAGAAAGCCGTGGATGATTATCAACAATCAATACAGGGGCACCATGATGTGCAGCAATGAACGCTGCAGGGCCAATAAATAATGCACCTTCTTCTTCACCTCCTGGTTCAAGTTCCTCTATGTACCAATAGGTCCATGGATCTATCGTCGTAAAAATTACATCGTTACTATCTGTTACATCACGGATTGCATCATAGATTTGTTTAGGTTCTATATAGTTCTCCCTTACTCTTACAATACTCCTAATTTCCTCTATAATATTACTATTGAGATGATCTCCCAGATTCACCAGATATATATTTTCAACTCCAAGCTTATAGATAACCTCCTTGGAAGCATCTGGGATGCCTGAAGAGGATATATACAACAGTGGAGCGTTTAAAACACTGGCTAGAACAGCACCCTCTGTAGCAGATGTCAGAGAATCCGCCTCGGCCTTTGAAACGCCCTGGTGCCAAGTATATTCAAGTTTAAAGTCTACGGGTATTTTTATGTCATCCATAGCAAATACACACACAGAATAATTTTCTCCAGGCAAACATTCTCCTAGTGAATCTAGATGAATCTCCTGAGAATCTGTTCTACTTTCATTTAGACTGGAAAAAATTGCTTCACCACCAGGTCCTATAATGGTAAAACCAAGTTTTACATTTGGATCGCACCACGTTAACTCGAAATCTGCCCCTCTGCATCCAAATGGGGGATTATCTGGCAGTTTTATATCTACACCGGGATACATCATAACATCCACATAATATGTTACCTTAGAGTTCAACATACCCAGCAATGATCCTTGAATTGTAAAAATCCCTCCAAGAACACTTCGTCTTGGAGCATCGCTCTCAGTTGGAAAGTCAGTTATGCCTACCCTCCAACTACCTGAGTGATAAACATAAGATTGTGTATATTCATGCCCAGCCGGCGAATATACATTCCAGTACGCAGCGGCTGCAGCTTGCATCCACTCCCCATCTTGTCTACAATATAATTGGAGATCTGGATCGCCAGTGGGAATCATTATATTTCCCCCTATAAGTATACCATCCCACCAGGCTTCTGCTTTAACATATCTATATTTATCACCAACACTGAATTCATGATACACAGGATTCAAAGAATTTGTCTGTTCCACTTGAAAGGTTGGTTCTTTGTGTATTTTACAAGCAGGCAAAGTTTCCTTCAACTCATTGGAAATTATGTTGTCTGGTACCTCAAAATCTTCATCAATAACAGCAATAACAGCATTATCTGAATATGACCAATCATTTAGTGCAATTTCACTAGCTATAGTATATGGATCATCTGCATCGATAATAGAATATTCTTTAGATTTCCAACTACTGTCTAGGTTATTCTTTGGAACATTTATCAGGGTCATCTGATCGAGTTGCCCATTACAATAACTCATCCAATCTTCCATGAAATAATCAATTCCTTTTCTAGCATTAATGGGAAGTTCCCTTTCATCATCTGACTCACATTCATCTTGATAAAACAATAAAGGATGAGAGAACAGTTTGTCCCCGTCATTGAATACAGAAGTAGGGACAGCAGCAAGGTATGCATAATCATCAAGATATGTTTCTTCATCAAAATTTACCATTGTTATTTTTTTAATAGGTGCAACTGGTTTGTATGATGGTCCTTTGTCAAAGCTTTTAATATGCTTAGTATCAGCAGCTAGAGTAACTGGAAGAATAGACACTGTTAGCAATGTACATACTATTGCTATTGTCAAAAAAACATTTGATTGGTTAATTCCTTTTTTCATCGATATGCCCTCAGATCCCACTGTGGACATTAATAACAATCTTTGATTATAAATAATTTATTATTTTTATTTACCTAAATATAGGGTCATAACTAACATCATATAAAATGGGAAATTATTTGACGAATAGTATCTGGATTTGACAATATTGAATCTTGTCTTCAAGCAGACATCATAGTTTTATCTTTGTTTTGCTCGTGAATAAGCCAAAGAGCAATGGGCATCCCTTCATTAGGATCTTGCATGACGGTTTTTGTCCAACCAATCAAATCCTCTTCCGGTTCTTTTTTGCAACAATCTTCGCATAAAAAGTGCTCATCATTGAATACCAAACCAGATAAATTTTCACTCAGTAGAATCTTTCGATTACATAGACTACATAGTCTTTCAGTCGTTTTACACCACCAAACCAAATTTCCTTTGACTATAATATATTCATAATCTGTTTATAAATGCAACCCCTCGTAATCACCAACTGCAGATGCTTGTTTTTGTAAGAAATTCCCAAATTTGATAAAAAATAATTACAGTAAAGGTGAAAAATGTTTTGAAAAAACACGATACATCCAGAGTTTGACCATACTAGTCGATTCATGTTCCATGTCCAAACATAGCGCATTTCATTGATCAACCAACTTTTCAAAGCGTTTGAAAATAGAACAAGTTATAAATTGTTGTAATAAAATATCTTTTAAAGGTGATATGACATTACCTCAAATGTGGAAGGGAAACGATGGATGGAAAAATTACCAGGAATATAGGGAAAACGAAAAGCATTACTAGCTTAAAAGGTAAACCAAAAATAGCTTACCTTTCAATGGAAATAGGTATCGACGAACATATACCAACATACAGCGGTGGTCTTGGCATTCTAGCTGGTGATACAATTAAATCATGTGCCGATCTTAATGTTCCCATTGTAGGCGTTACGCTTCTCTGTGAGAACGGCTATTTCTACCAAAAAATAGATGAAAATGGTAATCAGATTGAACTTCCCATACAGTTTGCCATTTCAGATCTTCTTGAGTTGCTACCAAGTACAACTAGTGTAACAATTGAAGGTAGGGAAGTAAAGCTTCGTGTTTGGTACTACCAGTTCAAAGGCATAAACGGCTACGTTGTTCCTGTTTTTTTCCTTGACTCAAATATCGAAGGAAATGATGTGTGGGATAGGGAACTTACAAAACACCTCTATGGCGGTGATAATAAATACCGGCTTGCTCAAGAAATTATTCTCGGCATAGGCGGCATTCGAATGCTACAAGCACTTGGATATAAAACAATTGACAAATATCATATGAACGAGGGGCATGCCGCTCTTGGCACTCTTGAGCTCTACCGGCAACTAAATGACGTTGAAAAAGTACGAAAACAATGTGTATTTACCACACATACTCCTGTGGCCGCTGGTCACGATCAATTTGAGCTTTCATATGCCAAATCAATGCTGGGCGATATACTTCCCGAGGGCATTCTAGATGATATTACATTTGAAAATAAGTTAAACATGACCCGACTTGCACTGTTTTTCAGCCATTACGTAAATGGCGTTGCAAAGAAACATGGAGAAGTATCAAGATTAATGTTTCCGGGATATTCCATAGATTCTATTACAAATGGCGTTCATACTTCCACTTGGGTCTCAGAACCGTTCCAAAAACTTTTTGACAAACAGATACCCGGATGGCGATCTGATTCATATATGCTAAGATCCGCATTTAGCCTCGATAAAGATGAGATATGGAACGCACATATGGATGCGAAGAAAAAACTTATTAATTTTGTGAACGAAAGATATAATGCTGGCATGAACTACAATGACTTCACAATAGGATTTGCCAGGAGACAAACCGCATATAAAAGACCTGATCTATTGATATCTGATCCAAACAGATTGACACAAATTGCAGAGAAAGCAGGACCGATACAGATAATCTACGCAGGAAAGGCACACCCCAAAGATGGATCAGGTAGAGATGTAATAAAGAAAATTTTTGAAATTATGAAAACCATCCAGGGTAAAGTAAAGATAACCTATATACAAAACTATGACATGATGATTGGCAAAATGATGACTGCTGGCACTGACATTTGGCTTAACACACCAAGACGACCGCGAGAAGCTTCAGGAACTTCAGGCATGAAAGCAGCCCACAATGGAGTTCCCCAGTTTAGCACTCTTGACGGCTGGTGGCTTGAGGGGCATATAGAAAACATAACCGGTTGGGCAATAGGACCTGAAAAAACGGAAGATGAAGAATCAGATGATGAAAAAGATAGAAATGACTTATACAACAAGCTTGAAACATGGATAATACCAAAATTCTATGGCGATCGAGACAATTGGGTACGGACAATGCGGAGTTGTATTGCGATAAACGCATCATTCTTTAATACAGACAGGATGGTTCAGCAATATGTGTTAAACGCGTATTTCAGATGATGTAAAAATATTCTCATATTTTGGTGATATATTTTCTATATCTTCGACCCACGATCTAAGTATCTCAGAGACACTCCAAGTCTGCGAGATGCAGCCTCTAGGCGCATATGGAGAATCTCCATCAAATATTTCATATATAGATCCATCCCAATTTTCACCGAACACATCAAACATAGGTTTTAAAAAATTCTCAAACGCATATTTTCTACACGAAGGTTCATTATTTTTGACTTTAACAAACGCTTTAATAAATGACCCCAGTAGCCAAGGCCATACTGTCCCATTGTGATATGCAATATCTCTGTTGTAATACCCAATATAATTCCCTTTATACTCTAAAGAATCTGGCGACAACGTTCGTAAGCCAAAGATGGTGACTAGTGTCTCCTGTATGATTTCTACAATCTTTTCTTGTAATTCTTTATTTATCATGGAAAAATCAAGAGAAGCAAGAAATATCAAGTTAGGTCTTAATGACAGATCTTTGGCATCAATGACATCATATTGCTGATCGAATTGTTTATTAAAACTTTCTTTTACATTCTCAGAAAGATCAAAATAAATATTATCCTTGCCCAAGAACCTCGAAAGATTGCTCATTATATTTAGTGCATTATACCATAAAGCCTGAATTTCAACTGCTTTTTTTGACCGAGGTGTAGGATAATAATCTCCAATCTTTACATCCATCCACGTAAGTCCTGGTTCGTGACTTATAAGAAAGTCATTATCCATGTGGATGCCGTAATCAGTTCCATTTTTGTAACCATTAATAATGGAACATAACGTCCCCCATACTTCCCCTAGGAAATTTATATCATTAGTGTACTTTAGATACTGATACACTCTATCCACATACCACAGAGATGCATCTACTGTATTGTACACTGCCTTGGAATCACGATCCATAAACACATTTGGAATGAGGCCATTTCTACAGTATCTGCTAAAACCCAGAAGTATTTGTTTCGCATCATCAAATCTATTCGTAACAAGTGCTATACCTGGAAGTGAAATTAATGCATCTCGCCCCCAATCACTAAACCAATGATACCCAGCAACAATAGATTTACCGTCGCCTTTTTTTACAATAAAATTATCTGTGGATAAAACCAGTTTTTCAAATTTACTTGATAAGTTTGCCCGTTCAAGTAAATCTTTTTTCCTTTGGATTTCTCTTGAATATACCGTAGAGGGATTGTTATCGAATTCATCTTCGAGTGTAAAAATCAGATAGTATTCACATGACTCATTGATTTTTTTGCAGAAATTCCCAATAAGTAAATTATAATCCATAAATGAATCGTTTCTTTCCGAATCTTTTTCGTAACGTAACTCTTTCCAATATTCTGATGACTCATATGCAGAATCGCAAAGTATGATCTTAAGATTTTTATTTATATTACTTGGACTGATACAAACACCCTGTTCAAAAACATCTTGCTTAAATGAAACAGAGCCTTGCGTAGTTATATCGTAAAAATGTCTGGAGTTTACTACAGGATTATGAAACATTGATATTGGTTTATTTGTTTTAAATTCATATTTAACAATTGTAGTGTTTCTTTCATGAGGCATAAAAATTGTTTTTTTGATTTTTACTCCTTCAACATCATAAGAAAAAGATGGAAACATATCAAAAGTAAACCTGCATTTAAAATCATTCAAACTGTAAAATCTACCTTCAGTCAATATTCTATCATACATATTTGACACAAAAATCCATCTTTCAGTAGGTGGATTTAGACTAGCAACCAACAGCCCATGAAACTTCCGAGTATTGTCATTAGAATGTGTTAAAGAAGCATAGCTGCCAAGACCATTTGTAACAATCCATTCTCGCATAGTCTCTTATAACCTCATTTATTTAAATCTAGGATTCCATAGGAGAATTCTTAGTTGCAAATGTGCCAAGCACATCAAAGATAAATCATAGAAGTCCCCTCATAAAAGAGAAACTGGACTCCCATCAACTCTCCTCACCAAATTTAGGATATTTTTTGCTTTAAATCCTGCAGGACATTCATATAATTAATGAAACCATCATATGGGCTATCATAATGGCTGAAGTATGCATGTACATTGCCATCTTCAAGTCCCTTGGTGGAAACATAATATAGATGATCAGATGTTTGAAGTCTGCGCCAAACGTTTAGTAGCTCCTCATCTCCCCGTTTTTTTAATTTTTTTCCAATGTCCTTTAACTCATTGAAGCAAGCAAATTGCATATCATTCCCGAGCCAAGTAGATACATCACGATCTGCATCAGCCCATGATATAGCCCATGGAACATCAATCTCACCCACAGGTTGATACCTATCAACTGCTTCACTAACTGTAACAAAATCAAGTTGTTCGTGTTTTAGAGCCTCATTAGGTAGATGACTAAGGAAATCAAAAATCCCAGTTTCCGTCCATTGATGCTCCCCAAAAGTCTCATAATCTATGAACAAATTGATCAGGTCTCCCTCACAACGAGACATCCAATGGGCATATTTATCAGCGGTTAGGGGAAAACCTGGCCAATGACGAGATGAGAACCTGAAACCAATATCATCACTTAAAGAATAATTTCTCAATAAAACCTTAATGTCAGAATTAATTGGCCTATATAGGTAATTTGGTGAACGCCACCCCAATATCTTCTCCGTACCTTCCGTTATGATTCCCTTGTATCCCATTTCTCCAATTTTTTTAGCTATGCGATTATCATAAATCGCCTCTGTGTTACGGAAAATCTTTGGATCATAGTTGAATAGTCTCTTAATCATCTGGCGATGCATCATTACCTGTTCTTCAAATTCATCAAGATCATCATACAAACCCGATAAAGAGTGGAAATATGTTTCCTCAATCATATCAACAGCGCCTGTTGCAAATAATTTTTTAAAACTGTCAATGACTGAAGGCATAAACCGTTCACAGTATTCAACAAATGTGCCAGTGAGACTAAACGATATCCTGAATTTGCCATCGAATTCATTAATCAAATTAAGCAACAAATTGTTAGTAGGAAGGTAGCATTTTTTCGCTACTTTTTCAAATATCTCATGGTTTAACTTATTGTTAAAATAATTAGGGGCATCAGCATCACTACCTATATTAAAAACCGAAAAACGATTCAATCTCATCGGCTGATGAACTTCAAAATACATACATATTGAGGTCATGTTACATCACTCTATTATATACGTCAATTGTTTTTTCTGCGACGCGATCCCATGTAAACAGATCTAACTCACGTTTTCCTTCTGTAGCCAATGTTTTGTGTAACGGATCATATCTCAACAAAGATATAATCTTATTTGCCATTTCATCAGTGTCCCAAAAATCAACTCGTAAACAATTTTGAAAGGCCTCAGAGAAGCCAGCAGTTTTAGACGCAATAGTGGGAGTACCAGCAGAGACGGCTTCAAGAGCAGTTATGCCAAAAGGTTCACTAACAGAAGGCATAACATAAACATTAGATATTCTGTAAATATGTCTAACCTCTTCCTCAGTTAACAATCCAGTGAAAATAACTTTACTAGAGATTCCCATATCAACAGCCTGGTTAATCAAACGAGGTAGCATGTCACCTGTACCGGCAACAACAAAACGGGAATCTGGCTCATATTCTAACACTTTTTTGGCAGCGCGAAGGAAGAATTCGGCCCCTTTTTGAATCGTAAGTCTACCCAAAAACAATACAATCTCCTGTTTTTCACCCTCTCCAATCGGATAAACAGCATTATGAACAACACTAATTTTATCGGGATTTATACCATATTTATCAACAATAACGCCTTTCGTAAAATGACTCACAGCAATAATACGATCTGCTTTTTCCATACCTTCCCGCTCAATGTTGATAAACCAATCATTAGGGCATATCCAACCAGAGCGGTCGTATTCGGTTGAATGAACACTTAGAACAAGCGGTATACCTAGCTTTTCCTTCAATGCTACACCAGCTTTCATTGTAAGCCAATCATGGCAATGAATCAGATCATAATTACCTTTTACTTTTTCAACAACCAGATCATTATATCGATATACACTTTCAAAAAACTGGCCGGCAAGTTCCTTATCTTCAGGACGATCATAGGGGAATATTTCAGTCTCTCCAACCTCTTTTATAACCAAATTTTTCTTACCACTGTTGCCTGCACTATGTTTAGTTTTAGGCATATAAAAATCTACTTTTACGTTTTTATCAGCAAGACTACGAGTAAGTCCATAACAATGAGTACCTAATCCGCCTGCCTTAAACGGCGGATATTCCCAGCCAATCATCGCTACTTTCATTTACAACTCCATACTATTAACTAAATTAACCTTACATTTACATAGGTCATTGAATTTAGACCAATATCCATCTTTCCTTCTTCCACCATTTATTTTTTAATCGCAAATTATTTTAAATTATACATTTGTTTTTCACTAATATATATCTTGTTTTCTTTAGCAAGCCAACCAAGTGCAGCATAGGCTTCTTTTTCATCCATATCTGCCAATCGCCCTATTGTAGAAATGTTGACTTCTCCCCAAATGTCCATTACTCTCCACACTCTACCTGCATTAGTACCAATTTTAGAAGTTAAGTTTGTAGTACCTGGCCCATAATGGATTTCATCTTCTTCAAATATCTTGTTTTCCCTAGCAAGCCAGCCTATTCCAGCATAGAACTCATTTTCATTGAGTTGTGCAGCTTTTAATATTTCATCTTTTTCAAGACATCTTTGCCCTTCCAGGGCAACCCATATTTTCCCTGCACCTATTTCAAATTTAACTGCTGAACTCCTCACAAGCATCCTCCAATGTAAATTACGTTATGAAATACTTCAATATAAGTCTATCTAAAAAATAGAGAAAAATCAATCGTAAATTTCATCAAATATTATCTTAAGCAAGGAAGCAGAATAATAAACCAGATGTAGAAAAGATGGAAATCCATAGAAAAAATTAGAGTATTTATGATGAGAAAAACGGGGTAAAAAGTTCTCATGAAAAACAACACTTTTACTAAAGAAAATTTGAAAAATAAACAATCACATGGTCATTTAGACGACTACTACGTTCCAAATATCAGAATTAATATTGTTATTCAATTATCCCAGATTATTGGTCCACTTCTATTTGGAAATATTAGGCTTAAAATTGATTTGTTTATTTTTAGTTCGATTTCAAAAAATTCATCATTCATTTCGCTCAATATTATTATAATTTATATATTTAAATATTTTTGTACTATATTATCGGCAGGTAACGATAAAAAGTGAAAAGAGGGGTTTTAGTGAGTTGTTTATTAGCCTCTTTGCACAACGAGTTAAAAAATCAAGAGTTATCAAGCAAAAACTCCCCAAGATATGAAAACGGGCTTGAGGGGATTCGAACCCCTGGCCGATCGGTTAAGAGCCGATTGCTCCACCTAGCTGAGCTACAAGCCCAAAAATTAAGAAACCACGCCGAAAACAAATGATGCCTATTAATGTTTTTCTTCCAATAATTTCTTTATCTCTGATTCATCTACTTTCGATATGTATTTAGCACCGATACTGTCTGTGATATATACATCTTTACCGGCATGATATATATTTATACCATCCTCCCTTGCCTTTGCACCATCTATACTTAGAATGAGTGGATCGTCTGTTCTTACTCTTCCTGCCTCAATAGCCTTTTCTATACTACCACTCAGATGCACCTTTCTTCGATCTACTGGATGCAAACCCCCCTCAATTATCATATCAGCTTCCTCTTCAGTAACTGGATAGTACAATTCATCTATCTCGGCAGGTGGGAGATCGTCAAGATTCACATCAATAGAATGGCCATATGTCGCCCGCACCATGCCCCCATCAATCTGATATCTACCTCTCTGATCGGTAGCTGCTAATGCCTCTATATGATGAACGCGGAGCCAATTGAAACCAGATCTACTAGTACCTATAGCATCAATCAATGATGAAATATGCACCCAACCTTTTCCATCCATCATCAACCCAAGTTTTTCAGGAAAATGACGTAGCGCACCAGCAATGATACGACTTAACGAATTAAGCTCCTGATCACTCATTAAGAATTTTCCTTTTTTATTACAGGCAGGGCAAAAATCCCCACGGTAATACCCATGTTCCTCGCATTCAGACAACATATTCTCATAATTGTAATCTAGATATTAAGTATAAATTTTTGTACTAATTCATTATTACATACCTTGGTGAATCAGTGGATCAAGAAGAAATGAAGAAGTTAGCAGGAGAAAAAGCAGTTGAACACATTAAAGACGGGATGATTCTGGGACTTGGGACGGGTTCTACTGTTAAATACACACTAGAAAAATTAGGTGAACTTATAAAAGAGGGGTTTGAAATTAAAGGTATACCGACATCTATGCACACAAAAAAACTAGCAAAAGAGTGCAACATCCCTTTAACAACATTAAATGAAAATCCAGAGATTGATCTCACCATAGATGGTGCAGATGAGGTTGATTCAAAACTCAACCTTATAAAAGGTGGGGGGGGAGCATTAACACGTGAGAAAATCATTGCATACCACTCAAAGAAGGAAATTATCGTAATAGATGACTCAAAGGTTGTTAAAGCACTTGGTATTGATTTTCCGCTGCCCGTGGAGGTTATAAAGTACGGTTGGACTTTAACAAAAAAGGTACTTGAAAGGTTTGGTTGTAATGTCGAATTGAGAACAATCGTAGGGGAACCATTTATAACAGATAATTCCAACTATATTTTAGACTGCGAGTTTGAAAGAATAGAGGATCCTGAACAACTTGAAAAAGATATCAACAACATTCCCGGCGTTGTAGAAAATGGTTTGTTTATTGGTTTGGTTGACGAGGTAATAGTTGGAAGTAAACAAGGAATTATGACTCTAGAAAAAGAGGTTTTTCCGTAACCGTTTTTTTTCAAACTTCATTTCAACAGTTTCTTTCAATACTTTTAAAAAAACAATGCTGTTAGTTGAATAACAGACAATCATTATGCATAAAAGCAATGTGAATCGAGGGGAAAGAATAAATCAGATAGATAGAATTAAGAAGAAAATGAATTCTGTTGAATTTGATGCCCATTGGTACAGACGGGTGTTTCATACATTTGGAGCATCGTTTTTAGTATACTATTTGCTGCCAGATTTAGAATGGATCAATCTCTTTAAATTCTGGGTACCTATTTTATTAGTGGTATTTGCCTTATTTTTGGAGTTCTTGAGAGTAACAGGAAAAATCAATAGTGGACATTTTTTTTGATTGAGGATGTATGAGAAAAGGAGGTTTGCAAGCTACTTGTATTTTGGAGTGGGAGTACTTATTTTGCTGTTGTTTTTTCCGCAGCAGATAGCAGTTCCATGCATACTGTGTGCATGTATCGCAGATCCAATTATGGGGGAATTGAGAAATAACTTAGGAAAAAAGCAGGTTTATACCATTGGTTTTCTAATATGCATGTTTTTATTTTTGATTACGTGGCACAAGGCAGATATGTGGATGATGTTTTTGGTTTCTATTGTTGGAGCGAGTGGTGCTGTTTTGGGTGAGGTGAAGAAATTATGGTGATTGGATGATGACTTCATGATTCAGATAGTACCTGCTGTTTTGTTGCTGATCATATGGATAACTATTTCATATTTTGGGTTTGTGCCCCCTGAACCTATAATATATTCCTGGTGAAAAAAATCATGAAAAACAAAGAAATGTATTATTTAAAGGTAAAACGCAGCGATAGAAATATAGTTAGAACGGAAATATTGCTTACCCCTTTGCTCATAGGCCTCCCTATGATTATAGGTATTTTGTTTATATGTGATTGGTTTTACAGGGGATTCTTGACATACAGTTCAGTTTTTGACGGTGAGTTAATACTTGGGATTATTATCTTGGCTTCTAACATCATGTTTGATATACCCTTTATAAGGTCATTGTGGAGGAATTTTAGGGAGAATTAGGCGTTTTTTATTTGACAAATTTGAAACCATAAAACACGGGTAGTATAAGGGCTGCGCCTATGCATGACAGTGCAACCATTAATACTATAACTATTGCAAATTGTTGAAGAGCTGCGATGTTTATGAAGAATATTGCAGATATACCCGCAATTGTTGTACATGCTGCCTCTACGAGAGATAAACCAGTTTTTTCAATGGCTATTTTTGTAGCATTGGTTTTTGATAAACCCCTTGCCATTTCCTCTCTTACCCTATGCGTGATATGAACACCATAATCTATACCTATACCTATCATAATAGAGGCTATAGAGATAGTTACAACTGAAAGTGGAATGTCTAAAGCCACGAGAAATCCTGGTTCCCACATGAGCACAAAGGCAACAGGAATCATAGTCAAGAAGCCATATATGGATGAACCAAATATTATTATCAAGGCTGCCAATACCAGTAATATCGCAATAATCATGGAGCGGATTTGTTCATCGGTCAATTTTTTATTGATGGCGACATTTATTGCATCCTGACCAGTAAGTTGAGATACCTGACCGTTATGAGGTATATTCACTGCTGATGCTATAGAGTTGACTGTATTTACTAGGGATTCAGTTTCTTCCATGCTTATTCCAAGTGGAATATAGACAATCATTACAGTTTTGGAGAAATCTTCGTCAACTACCCCTGCTTCAGCCACCATATCAAATATAACCGTTTCCACACCTATAAAACTACCAATTCGTTCTATTATTGCATCTCTTTCTAGAATATCATTTACTTTTTTTATCTCCCCTGCCAAAGAATAGGCATCTATACCTGCATTTTTAATCTCCATTTCCATATCATATATAGCATCTATAACCTCAGGATACGTGAGTCCCTGGGGATCTGTCTCAATTAACAATGCATTGTAGTTAGCACCACCAAAATTGTTAGAATAATCCATCAATTTCTCAATCTCAGGTATACCCTCAGGTGCCATATCAAAATAGTTAACATCTGTTTTAGTCTGAGGTAAAAGAATTAAAGACATTACTGCAAAAAAGCATGCTATGACGATAATTCGTTTCTTGTTTTTGATGACAAACTCTGCAAGTTTACTCCAATGAGGGATGGAGCCGTTTTTCTCGAAGTTCAATAATAAGGAAAGAGTCGGAGTCAGTATGATCGAGGAAATAAAACAAAATAAGATACCAATTGCACAAGCAAAACCAAAGGTAACCATCGGGGCCATACTAGATATCATAAGAGAGGCGAAACCTATCATCGTCGTAATTGTAGAAAGTAAAATTGCCATTCCTGTAGATCTCAGTATCTTTTCCATCTTCTCTATTTTATTTTGTGTAGGGCCTTCTTCTGCGAATCTATTCATAATATGGATCGAATAATCAACACCTAGACCTAGAAGTAGTGCCACTACAGTAATAGCAAGAAGCGTCAACTGTGGCACAACTGCCCCTAAAACACCAAATGTCAACGTTATGGCATATGCCGTCGGCAGAAGTGTGATCAGAATACCTTTAATAGACCTATGGAAAAAGAAAAGAACGGCCGATACAAGAAGGATTGCGATAGGAAAGATTATCCCAAAATACTCCATGCTAATTTTCTGAAGTGTATTTTGCATGGCAACAGTACCTGTTACTGTCATCTCCGAATAATATGTCCCTCTATGTTCAACGGCATATTTTGTATTAGTTAATATTTCTTCAAAATTTGCACCTTTTGATAGTTGAATCATTATTACAGCAACATCGTATTTATTTGTAAAATAAGTGCCTTTCATCGCCTGAATCGTCATTCTTGATATATACCTAGAAATAAGGTTTTCATCATCTGGAATTTCATTTTTTCCTGTGCCCCCCAATCCTCCAATTACATATGGCTTGGCATTTTCTTCCTTTATATAGTATGCCAGGCTCTTAACAGAGTAAACGCCATCTTGCTCACCTTTATCGTTTTCGAACTCGTTTACCTTTGGACTGCAGCTAACATGATCCATCTCCTTCAAAACATCGGGATCACGTATGTCATCTGCCTCAACATAGATTATGATCGTGGATCCCACCTGAAATTCCTCAGCTATCTCGACCCATACTTGTACAGTCGGATCATCCTGAGGGAGAAAAGTGGCAAAATCTGATTCCATGTAGATATTTGTGGCTTGGGCACCTATGATAGCAGTAATTATGGTGAACACTAGTATGACCGTTTTTGGTCGTTGTACCAATAGTTTTGCTAATGGCGTTACGTTCATGCGTCATCTACCCCGTCAACGATCTTAATTCTAACTGGTCTGTAATTCTCCATTTCTTCTTTAGAAAAAGTCAGATTTGCGAGTTTGTTAAGCCTATCTTCCATCTCACTTGAATATCTTTTTAAAAGTATTACAGGAGAAATTGAATAATACATATAGGGGTTTTTCCCTATGCTATCATTTTTAATTTTTTTTCTATAAATCAATTTTTGTTCATGCATTTTGGAGAGAGTTTCTCTTACAGTACTTGGGTGAAGATGCGTTCCTTTTATGATCTGTTCAGTTCTAGCTCCATTTTTTCTAAGTATATAGATGTATATTCGTGACCTGGCCCTAGATTTCAATATTTCACGCACTGTGCTCTCTATTCTTTTGT
>JAUWWG010000068.1 GCA_030616985.1 Thermoplasmatota archaeon | reverse complement strand
TTCAATTTTAATATCGTGCCATGATTACTTAACGTGAATCCAAGCGAGAAATCCCCAACGTTTATGTTGTGGGGGGATCTGTTTCTCCTATGAACAATTTTATTGCAGCATTTGTAATGTTTGTAATAAAGATGTTTTTTCCATTTATGTGAACCTGATATGAGATGTCTATTTTGTGGACCAGAATTAGAACTTTAGTTTTAATATATAGACAAATATAATGCAGAATGATAACTCTGGTTACAATGTATTAACAAAAAAACGCGAGGAGGGAGATTTGAACTCCCGTGGTCGTAAGACCAATGGATTAGCAATCCATCGCCGTGCCGGGCTGGGCCATCCTCGCTTTTGGAAAAGGGAAATAAAGCACAATGATAAAAAGGTTATGTTGCTAAAAAACCAGGAGGAACTTAATTCAGGATATTGCATCATTGAAAACGAATATTAAAATATAGTAGACTTGTTATATTTTACCTAATGGAGGATTGGACTGAGAAATATCGGCCGAAAAGCCTAGCTGAAATCGTTGGAAACGAACGCGCCGTTGCAGAACTTAAAAGATGGGCTGATGCATGGAACCACAGGACTCCCAAGAAACGTGCTGTAATATTGTCAGGTAGCCCGGGAACCGGAAAAACAAGTAGTGCTCTTGCTCTTGCAAAGGATTATGGGTGGCCTGCGATAGAACTGAATACGTCAGATGCTAGAAACGCGACAAAAATTAAGAAAGTAGCAACTTTTGGAGCTGAAAATGAGACGTTTGACGATAATGGCAGCTTTGTCTCATCACATAAAGGTGGTAGAAAACTCATAGTTCTAGATGAGGCAGACAACCTCTATGAAAAAATAAAAGATAATGGCAAAAACGACATGAGTGATAAAGGTGGAAAAAGAGCTATTATTGATACAATAAAGATCACCAAACAGCCCATAATATTGATAGTAAATGATTACTATAATCTGATAAAAGGTAGCGGTGAAAATTTAAAGAGAACATGCAAACTGATAAAATTTTACAACCCGTACCCTAACTCTATATTTGGTCTGTTAAAACGAATATGTATTTCTGAGGGAATAACCGCTGATCTGAAAGTGCTAAAGACCATATCAGATAGATGTAAAGGAGATATACGCTCCGCGGTAAATGATTTACAATCCATTTGTTTGGATAAGAAACAACTTGATATACAATCGTTGAATGTCTTAGGATATAGAGACAAAAACAAGATAATATTTGATGCATTGAGGGACATATTCAAAACTAGAGATATACAAAACATAAAAGAGAGTGTATCTAACTTAGATGAGGATCCAAATAGTGTTATACTATGGATCACTGAAAATCTGCCAGTTGAGTACAAAGATACTCATGATTTGGTTAAAGGCTATGATGCGGTATCTAAAGCAGATGTCTTCTTGGGCAGAACACATAGGAGACAGAATTATGGGTTGTGGTCATACGCCTGCGATCTTATGAATGGTGGTGTAGCCACTGCAAAAACCCACGAGTATCAAAACGAGAAATATAACTTTCCCTTATGGTTAAGAGAGAAAAAAAGCAGTAAATCATATCGAGACACCAGGGATTCAATCGTTGGAAAGATGAGCAGACTATGTCACAATTCAAACAGAAAAAGTAGAGAGTTTCTTTCCATATATCTTATACACATGTTTAGAAATAACCTCGAGTTTGCTGTTAAAATGATGCATAAGTTTGAATTTACGGAAGGTGAGATGAAATATCTGCTCGGTGAAAATTATTCGCGTGAGCTAGAAAAGAGTCTTCATCCTGTCAAAACAGCTTATGGGAAACAAATCGAAAATGAATCCGTTACGCATGATAAAAAAGAAAAAGATAAAAAGGAGAATAAACAACAAAGCCTATTTGATTTCTGATTTCATATCTTCGAGTTTTTTCATTGTGTCTATTGCCTGCTGTTTGTAATAATCCTTAAGTTTGTGGTGTGTATCATCAGATATCTGTTTTGATCTATGTTGCTTTTCAATATCCTTGAGAAGGGACATTAGAAGTGTCTTTTTTGCATTCAATAGCTCTTCGGATTCACTTGCGATATCCTTGATTTTTGATGATTTTTGTTTTCTGAATGAATACAGTGTGGAAACCACCAACAATATTACTAGTAAAACTATAAATACAATAATATACCAGCTTACAGGAGTTTCAGTTGGTTCGTAGAGAAGAAGGGTAAAAGAAGTACCAGACACTATATTTTTTCCACTATATATTTTGTTTTCATCAAACTCAACTGATAGGTCAGTGGTGTTGTAAATTAAGATCTTTTCGAATTCCTTAATATCTTTATTCAAAGTGTACGTGATGGTTAATTGTATGGATGAATCTTTTGTTATATTGAAGGAGGATATATCGAATATGTATTCGTTATTGCCAGTTGGCTCATATTGTACTTCATTGTTACTGACAAGGACATTTACCTCCTGTGCCTCAGCAGATGCCCAAAATTTTATTGTGGTATATGTTTCATTAGATGTACCACATATCGTTAAACTTTCTTTAACTGATATGGCATCACCCTCATTAGATATTGTAATTTTGTGTGTTTCCGTGTTAATATCTTCCCCGTACACTGTGACAGAAGGAATAATTGCAATCATTAATGTTATCAGCAATATGCTAGTCAACGTTTTCTTCATAATCTTCTTAATGGGGCTGTATTTTGTAGGTATTTATGTATTTTTCTAAATTAATGGTCTTGCATCATTAAAAGTTGATTTTTTGGAATTAAGCAAAATTAAATTCGCCGAAATATGTAGAGTTCAGAATGGTAAATTCTTGGAGATTTCTAAATCACAAGATGGAACAGAAAAATGGACTAATCTTTCTTTCCTTTCAGTTTTGTTGGCAGATATAAGATGTAGAACAAACAAAAGAATTCAATGTTTCCAGCAACAATTACAACGTAGATATCCCAACCGAGTAGAAATGCATGATAAAACGATAGCATTAAAGTAAAGATCAAAGAGATTATTGCAAATAATGCTATCTGTTGTTGTTTACTTCGACCTTCAAACATCTTTTGTGAAATATCTCTCTGGGCTATATTAATATTTTCAATTCCTGAGAGAATGGATATTAGAAGGTTATGGCTAAATAATAGGCAATGTATAGCAAAGATGCTAATACACTAGAGTTTGGTTATATTGGGAATTTTGGTTTATCGTCTGGGGAAATGACGATGCTGCCGTCGAAATGGTTTTGTCTTCCGTTTACTATTGTGTCTGAAGAAAGTAACTTTTTTGAAATCTGGCATAGCTGCTTCTTCAATGTTGAGTTCGTCATTGCTTTGCACTCGTCTGAAATTTTCATGATCGGGTCCCGTAAGCAGGGTAATTGCAGCACCATTTTCTCCAGCACGTGCTGTTCTACCTATTCGATGTATGTACTCAATAGCGGTCTTTGGCACATCGTAGTTATAGATATGGGAGACATTTTTTATATCGAGGCCTCGGGCTGCTACATCCGTTGCCACTAGGACATCTGTTTTCTGATTTTTCAGAGCATCGAGTGATTGCGTTCTTTTGTTTTGACTCATTCCTCCATGTATCGCAGAGGCATTTATGCCATGATGTCTGAGATTCCTTGCGACAGCATCAGATTCTACCCGTGTAGCGCAGAATACAATTGCAAGACCTGATGTATCATTCTTTAGCAGGTGCACAAGAAGGGAGAATTTGTCATTCTGCTGATAGATGTCATAATAAGTCTGATGTAGTTTGCTTTTATCCACTTGGGATTTAGTTTTTATAACTATGGGGTTGCTGAGATGTTTGTTCATGAGCCTATGGATGCTTCCTAATATTGTTGCACTGAACATGAGCGTTTGCCTTTTCTTTGGTATATGACGTATAATCTTTTCGACATCATCGATAAAACCCATTTCTAACATTTTATCAGTTTCATCAAGCACGAGAACTCTTACATTTTTAAAATCTAATGTTTTCCTACGTAGGTGATCAAGCATCCTGCCAGGCGTACCAACAACTATCTCAGAAGTGCGTATTTTTTTTATCTGTGGTTCTATACCTACACCACCATATACACTTGTCGTCTTTATGCCAAGTATTTTTCCAAAATCCTTAAATACATCTGTTACCTGGATGCATAGTTCTCTAGTTGGAGTAAGAACAACCGTTTGGAGTCCTGCCCCAGGAATGATTTTATCTAATATGGGAAGACAAAACGCAAGTGTTTTCCCTGAGCCTGTTTCTGCTTGACCCACAACATCTTTTCCTTTAATGATTTCAGGTAAACACTTCTCCTGAATTGAAGTCAGTTCCTCGAATCCTTGTTCACATGTTTTGTCTATGAGCTTTTTGTGTATGTTGAGTTCTTCAAATTTCATTTTTTCACCGATTATAAAATATTTTTTCTTCATGTAATTTTTTCAAAATAAGTAGCTATATAATAATATCAATATCCAGTTTTTTGCTAGCTTCTTATAACGATTTCCAATAGTAATTTTTGTGGCACATAGACTTTCTCCCGTAAATATGTATGGGCCCGCCGAGATTTGAACTCAAGTCTATACCACCCCAAGGTACAAGGATGCCAAGCTACCCTACGGGCCCAAACAAGAACGTGCATTAGTTTTTCTATACAAAAACTTATTTGTACCTTTTTGGAAAGATTTAATATGTTATTTTAGATGAATGATATGTTTCTATGGATTCCATGGCATTAGAACTCTTTGGATTAGTTGCAGGGGCTGTAACCTCAGCGGGATTTATACCTCAATTGGTCAGAGGATATCGAACAAAAAAACTTGAAGATGTTTCTTACTTTATGCCCATTGTTTTAACAGCTGGCATGACTTTGTGGTTTATCTATGGGTTATTCTTAGGTGCTTTGGCAGTAATTGTGGCCAATATTTTTGGTGTAGGATGCTGCTTGGTCCTTATAATTATGAAAAAAATTTATGCGTGATAAATATTTATAGAAAAATACATTTTGACGCATAGATCGACTTTTTTATATTTTTTATACGATTATTTTGTTACATCCAATTGAGGAAAGCTAGAGTGTGTCCATTCAAAAAAATTCAAGCAATTCCATCAATTTATATTTAAACTTGGATCTCCAAGTAGAACCCACTGTTCAATTGTTTTCCGTTCTATCTGTCCATATTTATCATTTACATCAAAATTATCAATAAAATCACTTATTGTTTTACTATGGGCTTGGCCAAGTTGTGTCGCCTCTTGTATCCCAACATTATAGAAAAATCGCGGCTCAATCCATCCACCCAGACCATTTAGAGTGGATTCACCTCCATATCCATATCCAAGACCAGTGTTTCCTATTGTAGCAATAGCGCCTCCATTTCTGGTACTTATCATTTTCCATGCCCAGCATTCAGGAACCCAATCCATAAACCAAAACGTATAATTAAGATAGTTTAACCCCTCATTTTTAAATCCTTTGAAGACGTTTAATAGAGTCACATTGAACTGACTATTATGACATCCGCCAACTACTACAACAGGAAGCTTATAACCATTTCTTAAACCATCCATCTGAAAATTTCTAAGACCATTAATCCATGTATCATAATCGTTAGGTGGATGAGTTCCCCAAAAAAATGGATTCCCATGTCCAGCAAAATGTACAAATGCTGCACCTTTTCTAATTGTCCTAATAATTTTATGATTTCTGAGAGTGCCATCAGATGCCCAAAGTTTTTCTATCGCAAATCCTGTAGCTTCCATGTAACTTGCTGAAAGATTTGTTTCAATCTCCCCCTCATAGTAGTTAGAATTTGGAGATGGAAAGGTATCCCCTGCTGCAATTATCATCTTGTTATTCCAAGGTAGAAGTTTTAATCTATTCTCATAGGTGATGATTTTATCTACCGCAATACTAACTTCGTTTTCATTGCGGCAAGCAAGACGGCCAACATTGACATCTGGATAATAATCAATGATATCTCTCAACTCATTCTCATAATACCACTCGGCAAAAATATCATTACCATTGGTATCCCAACTAGAAAAATCACCCATACCATCGTAAATATCGGCATAATAAAGATCACTTATGTAACCTGATTCCCACCCATCATCATTACATGTTTTCCTAACGGGGACATACCAGTCATTTCTTTGGCCTTTCAAACCACCCACCAGTAAAACATATTTTACTCCCCATTCCTCAACGGCATACTTGATAAAATATTTTATTTTCTCCGGATTATCTCGGCCATCATATTTGTCGTATATTCCTTCAGTTGTCTTTAGGAGTGCAGATATGTCATTTTTATTTTTGTGAATAACGAGAGGTAAAAGCTTTAAACAAAATTTTCTAGGGGCAATGATCACCATTTTGTAATCATCAGAAAAAATTATTGATTCTTCTGGTTCCTCATATGTTATCCCTAAATCAATATTGTTGGTGCTATATAGAATGTTTTCAGCAGGAGAATAACGTACAGGATAAAAACGGATTGTAAGGAAAATAGCAGGTTCCTTGCCATCAAGACCACGACCTATATTATAGTCGTACCATTTGTCCGGAAAGAGATCTGGACTGGAATAAACACTTGCGTCCTCAAATTTTTTTTCCCCTAATTGATGTCTAGTGTTTGGTTTTTCCACAGAATTTTTTAGTATCGGTTCAGGTGAAGGTTTAATTTTTCTAGAGATGAATTCCTGAGTGATAACCGGAATTGTAACGTTAACATCCAAAATTTTCGTTCCAATGGGAAAAGTATATGTTTTTGTGTAAACAGGTAACATTGGTTTTCCAGCCTTCATTAAAAATGTTGATGCTTCATCAAGTTCAACAGAGATATATTCACCTTCCGATTTATATTTTAATTCAGAAAAACAAGTTACCTCCTCAATTTGAAAAAGTTTCATATTACTAGGTTCTTCAAGGCTAAAAGCTACAACATTTAGACTAGGGAAAATTAGAAGTAAAATTATAATTATTGATAAATAAGCATTTTTCATAACTATGCTACCATTTAATAAACTTGTAGTTCTAAATAATGGTCACAATATTATTTATACTTTTAGATAAGGTAATGGCTAGTTGGAAGCTGTCTATATTCATTATCAATTTCAATATGCAACAACAAATTATTATAAAAAACTACATTGGCATATGCATTTTTATAGGAAAACTGTAATACGTCCTTTCACTGGGCCCGTAGCTTAGGTTGGTTGGAGCACCCGGCTGATAACCGGGAGGTCAAGAGTTCAAATCTCTTCGGGCCCACTTTTTATTAGCTTATCTGATCAAATATGTAATCTTCCCATTTTCTTTTACCAAGAACGATTTCTAATTCTGCCGGTGTTAAAATCGGTGTCTTGTACTGCAGATAATCATCAATTGCAATCCTTGGGCATGATGTAGAGATGAAACAATCAATATCTCTAAATCCCTGCAGTGAGGTGGGTGAAAAATTTTCCATCGCGATAAGTAATGATTTTTTATTAACAGAATCAAGCATCTCTTTAATTTTATGTGCCAGTTTTACTCGTTGTTGACCTTTTTTCATACCGATGAATATCCCAAATTTTTTAGCATTTTGTGAGTTGGCAATGGCTCCATATCTCTGCCTCAGAATTGTGTCTTTTAAATCTTCTAATTCCTGTTTTTTTACAGAATTAGTATATGGATCAGCCACAATTACTGGTTTTTTGGAACTTAAGAGGAGGCCAACTGGATGGAAGTTACCACTTCCAATAAACAAAAACGAATCTACTTCATCTACAATGTTCAGACCTGCAGAAAAGTTACATCCTAAAATCTGACCTTTGTTGGATATTCGCCCATCTCCATCAGATATAATGGGTTCTAAATTATGTTTTTGCAAAATTTTTTCTACGTCATCTAATGTATGCAGATGTTGCGCAGTTGTAACAATGCCAATTCGTGTACCATCTAAAAGAGGTATTGATTTTTCAACAGCTTGGGCTACCTCCCTTGATGAAAGAGCGTTAACAAAAGTGGTAGGAATCAAAATATTTTCTAGATTTGGAATAGGTGTATGTCCTATCTGTATAACAAACTCGACACCTAAATTTTTAAGCTCATAGTTTGCAATGTCACAGGCACCAAAGCAAGGATCTGCTAAAATTATCGCGGTACATGTTGTTTCTTTTTCTATAAATTCTACAATTTTTGATGTACTTCCCTTTAATCCCTCTGGAATTTGCAATGCTACTGTTTTGTATCCTTTATCTTTAATTGTATGCATTGTTTCATCTAGATCAACAAAATACCCCAAGATTTCCATTATTTACCCTCCTCGATAGTCGCAAAAATCTTTCTAAATGAATCCATTCTTGCATCATATGATCCTTCCGAAATGTCTATTTTGATATGTTTCTCTTTGGGAGTAAATGATTCAAATGTTTCTTTTTGGTTTAGATAAATTTCCCATCGTCCATCTGAAACGGTCTTTTTCCTTTGGCGTTCTTCTAGCCATTTTTTTACTATGTTCTCAGGGCAGGTACATTGAATTAGCACTGAAATAGCATCGTTTTCCTCTGCAATTTTCCTTGCCATGTCTCTGTAACTCTTCTTTTGGAAAGTTGCATCCAATACAACGTTTTCCCCTTTCTTAAGTAAATATTCTGCTTTTTCCATTACTTTTTCATAAGTATAATCAATTTTTTCTGGAGAATAAAGGCCCGTGTTAACTTTATCATGATGTTTTTCGAATTTATCTATACCAGCAAGCTCCTTTCGAATAATGTCTGTATTAATGTAGTGTGCATGATAATCAACAGAAATCTTCAACGACATGGTAGACTTACCCGTTCCACTTAGTCCACTTACAATAAAAAGTAGTGGCTTTTTGTTTTTTAAATCAAGGGAAAATAGTGATGCATAGTACTGAGACAAGTCGAAGTATTTTTCCGCTGTTTCGATCGTATTTTTCCGCTCTTCTTCAGGGATGTTTTGGTCGCTTAACCTAAATCCAAGAACCTTTCCTCGGACATATGCTCTGTAGCTTTTGTAGAAGTTTAATACATCAAAGATACCTTTGTCATGGCTTTTCTCAACGTATTTATCTATCAGATAACTCGAAAGATATGGATGATTAAGATAGTCAAGATCCATTGCTAAAAATCCTATGTCCGAAGCAACATCACAATATCTAAATCGTTTGTTAAACTCAATACAATCAAAAATATATATGTTGTCATCAGACACAACTATGTTTCCTGAGTGAAGATCTCCGTGGCAATCATGTATGTGTTTTCCTTTTATTCGTTTTTCAAAGACTGCATTCTTTTCTTCAAAAAAGTTATTTGATACATCCTTAATGTATGCATACACATCTTTTAGGATGGTTACATCAACTACTGACTGCGTTTGTTCAAAGTTTTCGCTGATGTTTTGTTTGACTGCCTCAAGTTTTCCATAATTATCAATTTCCTTGGAGTGCATTCCAGAATTGTAAAAATCAACCAGAATATCGCAAATTTCCTCGATTGTTTCTTCATGGATTTTTCCTTGCTTTATCAGATTTGTCATTATTTCTTCTTGGGAAAATTCTCTCATTTTCAGAGCATAGTCAACTATTTCCCCATCTCCGTTTAATTCAAGTTTACTGTCTTTTCTGGTAATTGGGAGAACCTCAAGGTAAATATCGGGACAAAGCCTTCTGTTTAATTTCAGCTCCTCTTCACAGAAATATTTTCTTTTTTCAAAGGTGGAGAAATCAAGGAATCCGAAATTTACTGGTTTTTTCACTTTGTATGCATATTTTCCAGTTAAAGCTACAAATGAGATATGGGTTTGTAAGATATCAATTGACTTTACATCAGATCCATAAAACTCGGGATTTTTCAAATTTTTGAGTATGTCTAGTTGGTCCATGGAACTAGGGAAAATATCAAGTTTTTAAAAGGTTTGTCTCTAAATAGCAAATACCAGCATCATAGATATGGTTTGTACCAGTAGTAGAAAGATTGCTGATGGGATATACATTTTGTACATGCGTGTTGTATCTGTTTTCATATATTCGCTGCTCAATACATTGCAAAGATGAATCGGTGAAATAAGATAGCCCACGAGAGAACTGATGAATATTATGCTTGTAAGACCCACAATATTTATTCCTGTAAATTGGAAGAAAGGTTCTACTAGAGGATATGAAAGTGCCACTGCTCCTAAATTATAACCAGTTAGTACACCTAACAAGATTGGTATAATTATTATTACCATTATCGCTGGAAATGGTAGACCCCCAATAATATCAGCAATTAGGATGGTCGCACCTGATGTTTCAAACATCTCTCTAAAAATCATGATGCCAAATATTGCCAGTGCAAGTTTCCATGTTAACGATTTTTTGATGATTTGCAGGAATTCATTAGGTTTGATTTTCGTTATGAAATATAATAGAATAATGCTAAAAAATATTCCAATGAGAAAAGATCTAATCTGTGGAAAATCGAAGAATTGTAAAAGTCCATAGAAAAATAAAGGAGCTATTGGTGGTAAAAGATAAACGAGACCAGAATAATCCTTTTTTGTATTCTTTTCTTGCTTTGATGCCCTTTCTATAAATTTTCTAAGGTAGAAAATACCTATGGTAATTGACGCTATAAATGCAGGAATATTGATTGCTACTAAGTAGTAGATGTTGATGTTTGAGAATTTATCACTGCAGATAAGAATCATTGCTGAGGATATGGGATATATTGCAAACCAGATGTGTCTGAACCATACGTTTAGAAAATTTTTCTCATCTTTATTTATCTTATATTTATCTCCTTCTTCATCCATCATTGGTGCAGAAAATAGTGCACCACCTGGAACAGGCATGAGCCCATATATTGCAGGGATTACTCCAAGTGTGCCACCATTGGAAAAAAACGTTCTCAGGCTGTCGATTAACTTTTTGATGGCACCTGTTTCTTGCATTAATTTTGCAAGTATGAAAATCAAAGTCATCAACAATGCAAGCTCGATAGTTCCTGCATATAATTGATGATAATCAAAGGAATAAACAATTGATTGTAAGGGCTGATCCTCAAAATGATAAATGGTTGCTTCAAGCATTGCCTTTGGGATATCAGCAAATTCAATTGTCTGCAATGAAAATATACCAATAATGAGTGAACCTAAAATTAATGAAATACCAAAATTATATCTTTTTCTAATTAAAAGAATTACAACAATGAATGCAATGGCAACTCCAATCAGATTCAACATGATTTACACAAGGTTGCATCGAGATTAACTAGTTTAATCGGAAAATTGCAAGGGTTTAACTCCTTCTGCAATGGTGTTACCAGCGCCATAATCTCTCGCTTGTGGATTGAACTATCGTATTTAAAAGATTCTGATTCGGATGCTTTGCCCTTTAAAGAAAGAATTCCACCCGGTCTATAGTGAACGAAGTGAGCGTTGACCGGTGGTCAAGGGAAAACAAACCGTAAAAACCTGTTTTTTTATAGGATACTGATGGTGGTGCTCCTGCTCTTTTTGA
>JAUWWG010000093.1 GCA_030616985.1 Thermoplasmatota archaeon | reverse complement strand
GCACCAGAAAAGCTTAGCAAAAGAAGAAATATCATATGCAAGAAATAAATGTAGAGAGCTATTTGGTGGTGACGTTAAATTCAGGGAGCCTAGAAATATTGTAGATCATTACCATGAACACGTAATTAGGAGGAAATAATATGAACGTGACATGGATAGCGGATTATAATTTTCTTGCCACTCTTGCTGGTGGCGCGGAGATGAGCGATAGAGAAGCATTTCTTTATGGATTAAGAAAAGAACACAACAATATGCAGTTGATCAATCCTGAGTCGGCTAAAAGCCTATCAATTGAGAACACTGATTTGCTTGTTGTCAGCAATGCTGTACGATTTAATCTTCAGCAGCTTATGAATGCCGTTACTAAAAACCCCTGCATCATGTATCTTCACGATTACTGGCCTCTGTGTAGTTATCGCTTGTTTTATCCCATGCAGGAGAAATGTAAGAAATGTAAAAACATCGGTAATGCAAAGCAGTTGCTTCTTAACAGTGTTTTAAATATTTTTCTATCCCCTCTGCATTTTGATGCCTGGTGCTTTGCAATACCTGAATTGAAGGATCATCCACACCATATTCACCCCTCTCCTGTGAACCTGGACTTATTCAAGCCAATGCCCGATGTGAAACGAAATCCGAAAGCAGGTCTTGTTGTAAGCCCTGCTGCATTCAAGGGAGCAAAAAACACTATGGAATACTGTGAGAAACATCCAGATATCACTTTTACAGTTGTTGGGGGACAGCCACAGGAAGTAAAGATGCCTAAAAACTGTGCCTATGTCGGTTCAATACCAACGCCAAAAATGCCGGGTATGTTTGCTCAGGCAAGTTATTATGTTGAATTACCGGATACTCCGCAGCCATTCAACAGGACAATACTGGAAGCAAGACTCATGGAAGTGCCACACCTTATTGTCAATAAGAATCTCGGCGCCGTCTCCTATCATTGGTTCAAGAAAGACACTAAGACAATACGAAAGCACATCAGCGAGGCGGTACCCAAATGGTGGAAGGCAGTAGAGGAGGTGATGCAGTGAGAATGATGATCATC
This sequence comes from Thermoplasmatota archaeon, assembly GCA_030616985.1. Taxonomy (GTDB): domain Archaea; phylum Thermoplasmatota; class E2; order DHVEG-1; family DHVEG-1; genus JAUWWG01. Next base: position 8,254 of record JAUWWG010000093.1, on the reverse strand, counting down.
GGAGCAGGAACAATCGGAGTTGCGACAGGAGACGGATTTGCAAGAATGGGCAACGCGGTCGTATTCTATGATATTGATCCAAAAAAACAAGAAACCATCAAAGAATATACTGTTTTTACAAGAGGAGACAATATCCCTCTTGATGATATAGATATTTTCTTTATCTGTGTTGAGGAATGGAATGTCAATGCTGTTTTTGAAGAATGGCACAAGAAATTCAAAGATAAGATTGTTGCAATAAGATCTACAATTTTACCTGGCACATGTAAAGAGATTTTTGACAAATATGGGATACATGCTGTTCATAACCCTGAGTTTTTACGTGAGCGTGATGCATTACACGATTTCCTGTATCCTGATAAAATAATTATCGGCCGTGACCTGCGGATTCGGGATGAAGTGGATCCGTTTCTTGAGTTATTATACAAGCCCTTTAACGCTCCGATAATATTTACAGATCCAGATACTTCAGCATTCCTGAAGCTTGCGAGCAATGCCGTCTTGTCTTCTTATATCAGTATTTGGAACCAGCTTAAGCTCATTGCTGATAAGATAGGCGTAAATACCCATCAGGTTGCGAAGATACTGATTCTTGATCCGAGAATAAGCAAGTATGGCACTATTCATGGTAAGAAATTCGGGGGGTTCTGTCTTCCAAAGGATATGGACAGCCTCATCAAATTCGGGAGAGATTATAAAACAAACATAGACTTACTTAATGCAATAAAAAGTATTAACGAGGTCATGCCTGAATGAAGGTAGTTATACCCGCAGGTGGCAAGGGTGGCCGACTGTTCCCGTATACTGACCTTATCCCAAAAGCATTACTTCCAGTTGGTGGAAAACCTGTGATCTGGTGGATCGCTCAGAATCTTATGAAACATGGCTTTGAGGATATAATTATCTGCATAAACAAGGAACATACTGAGAATTTCAGATATGAACTACGTGATTACAAGACAAATATGACAATAATTGAGAACGACAGACCGCTAGGATCAGCTGGGGAAACCCTCGGTGCAAAAAAAGACATAAAAGAATCATTTTTATTACATTATAGTGACGAACTCACTCCCATTAATCTTACCGAACTTGTTGGATTTCATAAAGTTAGAAAGACTGCTATTGGTACTCTTGCTGTGGTAAAGAATGTCCCGCTTGATGTTGGTCTGGTTGAGCTGGATGGCCATAGGGTTAAGCAGTTGGTTGAAAAACCCATGCTTAATAGAAATGCATGGGCGGGAATAGGTGTGTTTGAACCTGAAATATTTGATTTTATCAAGATTGGCGATGACTTTTCAAAATCAGTATTTCCGAAGGTGTTGGTAGCTAATAAGAGACTGTTCGTATATCAGTCGCCCGTAAACTGGTGCGATGTAGGTATACTGAGTCATTATAGAAGAGTCTGTGAGATGGCTGAAAGAGGAGAGCTATGAAAAAGTTGATTATCGTGGGTCATTCGGTTTGTCACCACCGACAGAGGATGCTCGGGGAAACAACGGCTAAAATGGGTATCAAAACAGCTGTGATAGGTCCGAGGGACTGGGGTGATGAGCATTATGAGCCGTATATTAAGAAGAATTTTTTTTTCAGACCTTTGCAATTAGCAGGTCCTCCCTCTTTTTACTCGTTTAACCTTAAGAAGTTTTTCCGCACTCTTTCAACGTTCAGACCCGCAACAATTTATTGTATGGAGGAAATGTTCACTCTTTTCGCTAGGGAATGCATGAAGCATGCCAAAGACCTCAGATGCCCCTTATGGTTTTTTACCTGGGAGAATAAAGTCGGCTATCGGCTTGACGGTGAGTTTGATAGGATTGAACAGCAAGCAATACAGGATGCAGAAGGCATCATATGTGGAAACAGCCTTGCTAGGGAGAGGATGCTTAGGGTGGGTGCCGACAAATCAAAACTTTTTGTATTATCCCAAACGGGCTTGGACATTGGTTTATTTAAAAACTTGAATAAAAACAAAATCTTTGATATTGTTTACCATGGCCGTATGGTCCGGGAGAAAGGATTGCCATTTCTTGAGTCTGTCGCCAAGGAACTTGAGATTAAAATGCTTTGGGTAGGTGGTCGTGGGAAGTACCATCCTCGATATGGTGAACACATTGAATGGGTCCCCTATGAAGAAATACCGGAGCTTATTAATTCTGCGAAGATAAGTGTACAGATACCGTTTTCTTATAACAATTTTTATGAGCAGATGAACTTCGCCATGCCCGAGTGTGCCCTATGCGAGCTCCCTGTTATTGTTAGTGACAATGGATCTATCCCTGAAAACTACGGTGGTTCACCTATGAAGATCATCCCACGGGGCAATCCCGATAGGTTGAAGGAGGAGATCAAAACACTGTTGGAGGATGAACCTAAAAGGATAAAGCTCGGGAAGGAAGGGAGAGCGTGGGTAGTTGAACATTTGAGTTTAGATACAATTGCTAAAAAGTTGTTGAAGATATTGGAGTTGGCGTAAATGGATGTAATTGTAACTGGGGGGTCAGGTTTTATCGGAACGAATCTTGTTGAAAGGCTTAGAAAAGACAAACACTCTGTTCAGAATCTTGATATTCGTAATGGCCAAGACTGTAATGTGAACTATTTTCCTAGAATAAACTTTTTTATGATGCATCAGGATATCGTCATCCATGCAGCTAATATCCCTGCTCACCGTCTCAGCATTGACAATCCAAGAGACATCATTCTCAATAATTATCAGACTACATTGAATATTTGCGAGGCAGTTCGTCAGTCTGGCAGATGCAATAAAATTGTTTTTTTATCTAGCTTTGCGATCTACGGATCTCAGCCAACTCCTTGGAATGAAGATACACCGGTTCAGGCAACCACACCTTATGGTCTATGTAAAATCCAGTGTGAGGAATTGCTGCATAGATACCACGAATGGTATGGTATTGATGTAATAGTTATTCGCCCTTCTAATGTATTTGGAGAATATGAGGAACTACATCAGCCATTACAGGTGATCCCCAAGTGGCTTGATGATTTTCAGGAAGGTAGATCGCTTGTTGTAAATGGCCGAGAGACCACAAGAGATTTTACAGCGGTTGATGATGTCGTAGAGGGGATTATTCTTGCCAGTGAAAAAACCGGTTTTAAGATATACAACCTCTGTAGTGGGAAAGCAGTGTTTTTAAAAGACGTTGCAAAGTATATCAGCATGAATGTAGCGATTGCTAATTTGCCGAAAAGAGAAACTGAAAAATGGAGCGGGTCGTATAATAAAGCTATGAATGAACTTGATTGGAAGCCTACGAAGACGATCTGGGAGTGGATTGATGAGCGAAAAAGAGAAATCAAAGCAGAAAGAGATATTATTGAATCTGGGAGCGGGGGATAAACCTCTTAAGAATTATATAAATATTGATTCCCGTGAAGAGTGCAACCCTGATTTAGTATGTGACATTCGGAAATTGCCATATAAAGAGAACACGGTTGACCGTATATTGGTAAGTGATGCACTTGAGCATGTCGGCAGAACCGAAGTAAAAACGGTTCTCGAGCATTGGTATAACATTCTTAAGCCTAGTGGAATCCTTATTATCAAGACTCCAAACATCGATACTATCATTGATTTTTATAAAGATAAGAAGATACCATTTGATGAATTGATTGGAAAAATATATGGAAATCAGGATTACGATGGAAACTACCATTATACAGGCTTTAATCCAGAAAATATTAAGCAGTTTCTAACATCTGTAGGTTTTAAAATCATACGATTAGAAGCTCAGTTGAAAAATGGCGATTGGTCGAATATGGCGGTCCGATGCCAAAAATAACGTTGATTAATCCTCCTAGCCCCTTTCTCATTGATCAACGAGTTTTCCCTCCACTTGGAATCTGCTATATTTCTGCTTATCTAAAAAAATATGGTTATGAACCGAAAATTGTTGATCTAGCAGGTGGTAAAAAACTACCTGAAATTGATGCAGATATTATCGGTGTAAGCAGCACCACTCCACAGTACATTGAATCTCTTAAGATTTTGGGTGAAGTGAGAGGACGTGGTATAGATGCGTTGATGGTTATTGGTGGTCCTCATGCCACGTGTACTCCCGATACGAGTAAGGATTTCGATATTTCAGTTATCGGTGAAGGAGAAAATGCTATGCTTGATATCGCCATGCACTATCCAACGACATTTTCAAGATTTTTTAAAAAACCACCACCAAATCTATACATGCTTCCATTTCCAGACAGAAAAGCCATCAATATTCATTGTTACAAATATTTTATTGATAATGAACAAGCAACTACTATGATCACTAGCCGGGGATGTCCGTATAATTGTGCATTTTGTTCTTCTATTTATGATCGAGTTAGATTGCATTCTGCAGAGTATGTTATCAACGAGATAAAAGAGATACAGCGACTCGGCTTTAGTGGTATAATGTTCTTTGATGATATCTTTATTCTTAATAAAACTCGGTTGTTTAAAATATGTGAATATCTCAAAAGCCAGAGCATAGTTTGGCGTTGTTTTATCCGTGCTAATATTGTATCGGAAGAGATTATAAAAGTTATGGCTCATTCGGGATGCAAGGAGGTTGGAATAGGTGTGGAGACAGGCAGTCAGAAAATCCTTGATATTATAAACAAAGGTACAACTGTTGAACAGAATACAAGAACTATTGAACTTGCACGAAAATATGGAATAAGATCAAAGGCATTCATAATCATTGGATTGCCTGGTGAATCAAAAGAGACGATTGCTGAAACTGAAAAGTTTCTTGAAAAAACAAAACCAGATGACTCAGACATTGTCCCCTACGTCCCCTATCCAAATACACCAATTGCCAACAATCCGAGCATGTATGACATCAAGTTTAACGAGAGCGATCTCAGAAAGGCATGGTTTAAAGGCCAACCCGGATCGTATTCGAGTATGGTTTCTACAAGTAGCCTATCCGCTGAAGAGATTGTAAAAGCACGTGATAGATTAGAAAAACGTTTTAAAAGGTGGTAGACTGAAAATAGGATTAATCGGGCAATTCGCATATGAATGCTCTATCGAAAAATATTATCTCCGTGCCCTTAAAAAATTAGGCCATAGAGTAATATTAGATGCCGATAACATTATCAGTGGTGCCCAGAAGGTTGACCTTACAATTGTTGTTAAATGGTTTAACTACCCTGAGATGCTCCCACATCCAAGAGTTTTGATTTTTACCGATCACACCTCCCGTTTTAAAGAATACTATGACAAAGTGCAGGAGTTCTACGACAAAGTTTTTCTTGTTCATAACGAAAAAAACCTAGTTGATGGTAAAAGGGTGCATTATCTCCCAGTAGCATATTGTCCACATGAGCACTATCTGATTGAAGGTTTGAAAAAGGATATTGACTGTATTCTGATTGCAACTGCTCATCCTAGCAGATTATGGCTGAAGGATCTCAGTATTATAACCAGGTATGGCAATGAGTGGGGGGATGCAAGAGCAGTGTATGGAAATGAATACCGTAGTCTTTGTTCTAGAGCAAAGATAATTATCAACCATCATTTCCCTCTAGATACCACGAATATGCGGGATTATCAAGCGCCAAACTTCAAGGTGTTGATTTTAACAGATAAAACACCTTTTACACCAGGTAAGGACTGTGTTTTATATAAGGATATAGATGATTTAATAGAAAAGATTAGTTATTATCTTGAACATGAAGACGAGCGTAAAAAAATAGCTGAGCATGCATATAATACTATAAAAGAAGGAAAATATAGATATATAGATAGGATTGAGGAATTGTTAAAAATTTGCGGAGTGGGGTAGGTATTGGAGATCCCGCTGGACCCATAATCCAGAGATCAGCTGTTCGAGCCAGCTCTCCGCAATTATGGATGAAGTAGAGTGGTCCAAAGACCAAGAAAAGATATTCTCAGGTAGTGACTTCGGTGTATCTGAGAAAGAGTATAGGGCACATGAGGGGCATTATCTGCGTGCAATTGAGAAAGATATCGAGATTGAAAAAGGAGATCCTATTCTCTGCATCGGGTGCAACGATGGTGCTCATGTGAAAGAGTTCTGTGACGCGGGATATGATGCATATGGTGTTGACCTACCTTTGGTTGTTGAAAATGCAAAGCAGAAGAGACCGGAATTAGCCGATCGCTTTTTTCCCTGTAATTTGGAGAATGAGGAGATACCCAAGATAATGGAGTGGAAGGGTGTTTTTGCCAAGGACGTTATTGAACATCTCGTGAACTGGGCTGATCTGCCGAGGAAGATAAGTGTCGTTCAGCCTGTGGGGGGTATGGTGTGGGTTGCTACAAAGAATGGTGACAAGATGCCGAAGCCTGTGACTAAGCATTTCATTCACATCCCTTTTGTTACGTTGGAACGTATCTTTGAGCAGAGCGGCTATGAGGTCGCTAAGCATTATACTGATCCATTGTGTGGTGAGGGGCAGATTCTTGTAGCAAGGAAGGAATAAAATGAATATTTGTTATTCGATTGGTGTCCGATTGGGATATGGAATAGGTAACACATCTCTACAGTCAATCAACCAAATCCGAAATGCGGGTTATCTCAAACAACTAATAACAGGTGACGACATTTCCATACCTTCAACTGATAGCATTCTTCATAATAACACATTTGATGTACTTGCAAGCATCAGAATAAAACCTCCTATAGACATCGGACATTTTTGGGGGCATATGGCATATTCACAGATATTAAAAACACACAATCTTAATGCTAAAACTATTGTTGAACGTGCATCCAGTCATATAACATGGCAGAATCAGATAATGGTTGAGGAATTCAAGCGAGTCGGATACAATTCACAACCAATTCATCCCTGGTCAATAAAGAAGCAGCTTGCCGAGTATAAAGAAACAGATTTTGTTACTGTACCGAGCCAGTTTGCCTATGACAGCTTCCTTGGTGAGAAATATCCTGAAGAAAAATTATTATTGAATCCCTATGGAGTTGATACTGAAAAATTCAAACCTATGAAAATTGAGAGCGATGGCAAGTTCAGGGCATTATTTATTGGAGCTAATTGGATCAGAAAAGGATTATACGATGCTGAGAAAGCTTGGGCAGATCTCAAGTTGAAGAATGCTGAGTTTATTATTCGATCTGGTGCATCAGAATTTCCAGATATTAACTATGATACTATCAAGAGAGTCAAATGGTTTGATAGCGTTGTTGAAACATACAACAAAGCAGATGTTTTTATTTTACCAACCCTAGAAGAAGGAAATGCACTTGTCATATCTGAAGCAGGTGCTTGTGGTACTCCATCCATTACAACTTATAATTCTGGTACTTGGCTTGATGAGAAGAGTTGCCTTTTTGTACCGATACACGATATTGATGCTTTGAAAGAGAAGATACAGTACGCCTATGATAACAGGGATGTACTTAAAAAGATGGGCAAAGAGGCCAGAAAAATATCGGAAAAAAATACTTGGGAATCTTATGGGAAAAGACTTATCTCGAACTATGAAAAAATTGTTGAGTAGATGTTTATGCCAGTAGATGAAGAAGTAGCGGTTAAGATTAAAACTTTTGCGGGTGTGGAAAGGATACGGAGAAAAGAAACTACGAAAAAGACACTAGAAAAGGTTTTTCACTACTGCAGGGACTGCAGTGGATTAACTGTAATGGATGTTGGTTGTGGTTACGGGGATTATATGGCGGAAGTTGTAAGACGGGGGGGAACTGTTTATGGCATGGATAGTGATATTTATCAACTGGCTTTAGCCCTTGTTTACTTTAAAAGGTTAGGGATGGAAAATAATTTGCATCTTTTTCACCACGACATACAAGAAGTATTTGAGAGAGACGAATTGTTTGATATAGTTTTTTGCTTGAATGTAATGGAGCACATTCCAAAAGAGAGGAAGGCTCTCAAAAACATTATTGATTTAGCGAAGGTGGGCGGGAAACTTTTTTTTCTTGTCCCAATAGGTATGAAGACAGTTGAAGAGGATGACTCTAAGGAGAAAGAGAAGGAGGAATTAACCGACAATCGAGGATATACTGTTTTTTTTCCAAGATCTTTCGTTAACCAATCTATTCATGAAAATGGGGGCGTACATGTAAGGGATTATAAAAAGAATGAATTTGTAGAAAAATTAAAGACGTTTCCTGTTGAAGTTATTGCAAATGATATTTTTTCTGCAAGGGGTGAACGAAATAACATTTATACGATCCAGTCGGTTGTAGTGAAAAAAACACAGGGAGTCTTATGAAAAACGACTTATCGCTAACTACAGAAAAAT
>JAUWWG010000022.1 GCA_030616985.1 Thermoplasmatota archaeon | reverse complement strand
CTTTAGGTTTTAGTTTTAGAATATCCTCCCAGTCTTTTGGTATGGTTATTGTCCATTGCCCTTTTGGTGTTCTCTGAATTTTTCTTTTTGGCATCATATGAATAATCATATGAAAAATACTTAAAGATTTCTATTATTAGAATAATGTTATTTTCCTGAAGTGCACGTTCCTATGAAAGTGATATAGAACATAGATGAAATCGCACTGGTAGTTTCAGAATGTTTGAATAAGACACAATAATAATATCATTAAAATAACATAAAATACACATTTTTAGTATATTGTACTATTAATACACAATATCTTTGGTATTTTACAGCTCCTAGTTACTTATGTAACTGCCATAAAGCATATATGGACATGTCGCTATACCGATATTACACCAAACAATTAGTGTTCTCCCTTTTTATAGAGGCGAAAAAATGGAAAAAAATAAGTCCGAAAGGGAAGATTTTGATGACGTTGAAAGTAAGGAAATCGCAGTAGATTTTGAAGATGCCATAGTCCAGCCAGTTGATGGTGTTATTGTCCAAGGTGATGATGAAGAGATAAAACTCCTGTTTTTCTATCTGAAGCCAGAATCTAATCACGACGAGGATGGTATTCCCCGGTGTAAATGTGTGGCGGAGTTCAGGGTGTCTCGCTCTAGGTTCATGGATATTTCAAGGGACATTAACATAAAGGTGAAGGATATTGCAAGGGAGAAGGAGAAAATATCGATGTTCGCTTAGGGGCAGACACTAAAAACACGTCAAAGACCACATTTAAGGCCAGAACATGAGTTCGAATAACTCTATACCAGTTGTGCCTAGTTCTTTGTTCCTACGTGGGGATTACACACCCTCTTTCGTGCCTAGTGCAAAATCATATAGACTTATGCCACAATGGTTAAAAGTAGCGTGAATATTAGACTATTGTAAAGACATATTATGGTGAGTTTATACCTTTGCACGCAGGGAGATAAACAGTTTTATGATATGACTATATATCATAAGTGGGGAAATGAGATATGATTGAAATCACTAAGATAAAAGCAAGAGAAGTCTTAGATTCAAGGGGAAATCCAACTGTCGAGGTTGACATAGTAACTGAAAATGGTATTTTTAGAGCTATGACTCCCAGTGGGGCAAGCGCCGGACAACACGAAGCATTAGAACTCAGAGATAATGATAAGTCAAGATATTTTGGGAAAGGAACATTAAAAGCTGTTGAAAACGTAAACAAAATAATAGCCCCAAAAATTGTTGGAATGGATTGCCGTCATCAAGAAACGATTGATAAAATAATGATTAAGTTGGATGGGACTGAAAATAAAGATAAATTCGGCGCTAATGCAATACTTCCCGTTTCTATGGCAGTAACCAAGGCAGGGGCCGCTGCTAAGAACATCCCATTATACCTATACATAGGGGAATTGTTCGGGGTTATGCCACATAAATTACCTGTTCCCATGTGTAATGTAATCAACGGCGGAAAACATGCAGGACAGGAAAATTCGATACAAGAACATATGCTTATGCCCACAGGAGCAAAGAGTTTTACTGAAGGCATTAGAATGATTTCTGAATCTTATCATCATCTTGCCAAACTCCTAAAACAAAAATTTGGTGCTGGAGGGACACTTATTGGAGATGAAGGTGGTTTTGCCCCTGCTCAAATAACTGACGTAAATGAACGATTAGATTTAATGCTTAAAGCAGTGGATAACGCCGGATATGATGGGATGATGAAAATAGCAATGGATCCTGCAAGTAGTGAGTTTTTCTACGATGGAACGTACAAGATTGGGAAAAAATCATACTCTGGAGGAGAAATGGTTGATTTCTATGCCGATCTTTGTAAGAAATACCCTATCATAAGCATTGAAGATGGTCTTGCAGAAGATGACTGGGATTCCTGGGTTGAAATGGTAAAAAAACTTGGAACAAAAATTCAAATTGTGGGAGATGATTTATTTGTCACAAACACAAAAAGAATACAAAAAGGCATTGAACTTAATGCAGCAAACTCAGTTCTAATCAAACTAAATCAGATCGGTTCTGTCACAGAAACATTGAATGCAATAAAAATGGCACATGATGAAGGTTGGACTGCAGTGGTAAGCCACAGAAGTGGAGAAACAGAAGACAACTTTATTGCAGATCTCGTTGTTGGAACAAGTGCAGGACAGATAAAAACTGGTGCACCTGCCAGAAGCGATAGGAATGCAAAATACAACCAATTGATGAGAATCGAAGAAGAGCTGGGTGAAGAATCAGAGTATCCTGGTATCGACTTTCGTATGGATTATCTAGCATAAACATTTTTATGTGGTTGTATATACCCAGAGTGAGGGTTACTTATGAAAGTACTTATTACGGATAAAATGGCAGAGGAAGCAATAGAGCTTTTGAAAGACGCAGGTCATGATGTTACTTTTGATGAAATGGATGCGGATAAACTTCTCTTGGAGATTTCAAAATATGACGCATTGATGGTTAGAGGAAGAACAAAAGCCATAGCAGATGTTGTAAACGCTGGAGCGAAAGGAAACTTGAAAGTAATCGGTAGAGCAGGCATCGGTGTCGACAATGTTGATCTTAAAGCTGCAGCAAAAAACGACATAAAGGTTGTCAATGCTCCAACAGGAGCAACTGCTAGTGTTGCAGAACTTGCCATTGCTCATATGTTATCTCTGTCAAGACACATAACCAAAGCAGATGCTACAATGAAAAAGGGAGAATGGGCAAAAAAACAACTGAAAGGAAACGAACTTTATGGGAAAACGCTTGGTCTTATAGGTTGCGGGAACATAGGGAAACTCACTGCCAAATATGCTCAGATGTTCAATATGAATGTTATTGGGTATGACCCATTTATTTCAAAGGAAGATATGAAAAAGGATGGTATAAAAAAGAAAGATGAACTTGAAGACATTATGAAAAATGCAGATTTTATTTCACTTCACCTTCCACACATCCCACAAACGCATTATATTGTCAATGAAGAGATGCTTTCAAAGATGAAACCGTCTGCATACATTATTAACTGTGCCAGAGGGGGAACTGTAGACGAAAAAGCACTTTATAATGCATTGAAAAACGGAACTATTGCTGGAGCGGGACTTGACGTTTTTGAAAATGAACCGCCAAAAGACAGTCCACTGCTTACACTTGATAATGTGGTTTTAACACCCCACATAGGCGCCAATACAAAAGAGGGGCAGATACGAGCAGGTACCGTTTGTGCAGAACAAATAATTAAAGTGTTAGATGAGAAGACTCCTGATTTTTGGGTTAATAAAAAATTAATGTAAAGAAAAATATAACTATGGAGAACGTTAGATACACAATGAAAAACTTAAACAAAATCATCAATAAAATCGAGAAAAGCATTGATGATAAGGATAGGGTTAGAGAGCAAGCACTTAGATATTCAAGGGATATAATCATAGGATGTAGAAAAGCAATTCAATATATCCATCGGGACCTGATGAAAGATGCGGGAAGTAACATAAAGAAGGCATCTGCCAAGCTTGCGGAACTGTATGACTCGACTGAGGGTTATCCAGAGTTATACCATGCGGGTTTTGTTGAAAATGCTGCCCAGGAACTTGTAGAAGCACATTGTCTCTATAATATAATGCAAAACAAGGACTTGCCTGACCCAGATAAATTACAAACCACATATAGCTCATATTTACGAGGGTTATGCGATGTAGTGGGTGAACTTAGGCGAAAATCATTGGACTGTATTCTTGATGGAAAAGCCGACGAGGCGAACAACTATCTTAAACTTATGGATGAAATCTATGATTCTATTATGAAATTTGATTATCCTTCTGCGCTGGTTCCAATAAAGCAAAAGCAGGACATGGTCAGAGGCATTATTGAAAAGACAAGAGGAGAACTTGCTGTGGCTAGCTGTGAACGGCGTATCGAATATCGCACTGATGAATTTCGTGGAATACTTGACAAAATTAGTAGGGAAAAAAAGAAGGGGAAAAACAGGAAAAATGACAGCGATTTAGACATTGATAGATTCTGGTAAAAACATCAAAAACAACTGATTTTTTCTCCATTTTGCAAACGAAATCTTTATAAAAGTTATTTATATACTTCAGGAGGGGGAGGCTAGTAACATTATGGCGGATATAATCATTGAAAATATTGTGGCCACTACGCAGATAGCAAAGGAACTAGATATAGAACATCTAGCAGATGCCATACAAGATTCAAAGTATGATCCTGAAGAATTTCCAGGGTTGACCCTGCATTTTAATGACCCTAAAACTGCTGCCTTGATTTTTTCCAGTGGGGAGATTATCTGCACCGGTGCTAAAAATATTGACGAGATTGAAGATTCAATGATTAAAACAATCGACAAGATAGAAGAAGTGGGAATTTCTGTTATGGATGACCCCAAGGTGGAGATTCAAAATATTGTAGCTTCCTTGGATCTCAAAAAGGAGTTAAATCTAGTAAATATAGTAAAGAATCCATTGCTAGAAAATGTGGAATATGAACCTGAAAAATTTCCTGGACTGGTTTATAGAATGGATGATTCTAGCGTAACATTACTTATTTTTGGTTCTGGAAAAATAGTTTGTACCGGAGCTGAAAAATTAGAGGACGCATCTGATGCCATCAACACAATTGAGGACAAACTTACGTCTATGGGAGTTCTATAGAAAATGGAGGAGAAAATTATGCCGGAAGTAAAGGTAGAAAATATTGTAGCATCTACATCCTTTGCAGAAAAATTAGATTTAGATATGATATCGCAATCATTAGAAGAAACTGAATATGAACCAGAACAGTTCCCTGGCTTAGTTTATAGATTAAAAAATCCGAAAACAGCTACGCTTCTCTTTAGAAGTGGTAAGGCCAACTGTACAGGAGCCAAAAACATTGAAGATGTACGTAAGACAATCGATATCATATCAGAGAAACTCAAGAAGTTGGGAGTAGATGTATATAAAGATCTGGGCATAGTTATACAAAACATTGTAGCCATATCAGACCTAGGTGGCGAACTTAATCTAAACGAGGTGGCAATGGGTCTCGGATTGGAGAATATAGAATATGAGCCAGAACAGTTCCCTGGCTTAGTTTACCGTATAAAGGAACCAAAGGTAGCGATGTTGCTTTTTGGCTCTGGAAAAATCGTCTGCACCGGTGCAAGGAAGGTATCAGACGTATCAGTTGCAGTAGATAAATTATCAAAGGAATTATCTTCACTAGGCCTTATACGAAAAAAATAAGGTTTCTTTTTTCTCTTTATTTTCTATCAAAGATTGTTTAGTTTAGATGAGAGAAGAAAGCAACATTCTATGTCATCAGATTATTTATTTTGTTGAGAACTATTCGCAGCCACAGCCACAATAACTGCTTGAACCGCTGCCATAGCCGCAGCAGTTCGTGGAGTAGAAGATTGTGCTTTCGTCTCCTTTATATGTTCTATGACTTGATCGAGGATCTTATATTTGGGAATGAAACTTGTAGTATAGTCTCCTGAGATAAATTGTTGATTATTCATTACTACTTGATGGAATGGAATATTGTGCCTCACACCGCCGATTTGAAATTCCCATAATGCTCTTTTAGTTCGTTCAATTGCTCGAGGTCTGTCTTCTGCCCATATAATGAGTTTGGCAATCATAGAATCATAAAACGGAGGGATAGTAAATCCCTGATACACACCTGAATCTATTCTTATCCCTGGACCACTCGGTTCAGCATATCGGACGATCTTACTAGGTGCTGGCATGAAATTATTAAGCGGATCTTCAGCGTTAATACGACATTCAATGGCATGACCTCGTGGCTGTATGTCTTCTTGACCATATTCAAGTTCAAATCCTGAAGCAACACGCAGTTGTTCACGGGCAAGATCGACACCAGTAATAGCCTCAGTGATTGGATGTTCGACCTGCAATCTCGTATTCATCTCAAGGAAATAGTATTTCCCATCTTTGAACATAAATTCACATGTCCCAGCATTGTAATATCTTGCAGTTTTTGCTACAAGCACTGCCTGCTCACCGATTTCTTCACGTAACTCAGGCGTTAGAGCACAGGATGGTGTTTCCTCAATGAGTTTTTGATTACGTCTCTGTATACTGCATTCACGTTCATAACAGTGAATAATATTTCCTTTTTTATCACCAATAATCTGGTATTCTATATGACGAGGATCATCAATGAATTTTTCAATAAAAACAGCATCGTCACCAAATGAATTCTTTGCAAGCTGACGCACAGATACAAGTGCCTTTTCCATCTGTTTCTCATTATCAACCTTCTGAATGCCAATTCCCCCGCCACCAGCAGAAGCTTTAAGCATCACAGGGTAGCCAACATCATGGGCAATGTTTTTTGCTTTCTCATGATCAGATATTGCTTCAGTCACTCCAGGAACAACATGAACTCCCGCTTCAATCATAGACTTTTTAGAATCGATTTTTGAACCCATCAACTTCATCGCAGAGACGGGTGGGCCAATAAATTCAATGCCATTTTTATGGCACAATTCTGCAAAATCAGCGTTTTCTGCCATAAAACCATAGCCAGGGTGAATGCCTTCAGTATTGGATTTCAATGCAACATCGATTATATTTTCCTTCTTTAGATAACTTTGACTAGCCGGCCCTGGACCAATATTATATTTTTCATCTGCATATCTCACAAAGAGAGCGTTTTTATCAGCATCAGAAAAAACGGCTACGGTATTTATTCCCAATTCTTTGCATGCCCGCATGATGCGGATAGCAATTTCTCCACGATTTGCAATCAATACCTTATTCAGCATGATTTCACCTATTAGATGAGTTCATAGAACCTGCATGAGAAGATCTCCACTGGCTACAGAATCTCCCTCACTTACAAAGATATCTTTAACCTCTCCTGCAACATCAGATTTAATCTCTTGTTCCATCTTCATTGCTTCGACTGTTACAATAACGTCTCCGTTCTTTACTTTGTCACCTTTCTTGACTTTAACTGAAAGGACAGTGCCTTGCATACTAGATTTAACGCCACCTTCTACATCTTTTGGCTTCTCTTGTGCCGCTGCACGGTCGGCTCCTGCAACAAGGAACCCACCAACAGGGTTAACCTTTACTTCGAAAGGTTCACCATCAACTTCTACTTCGAACTCCGTTGGTATTTGAGCAGGGCCAGATCTATTTTCTGGAGATTCTGTCTCAATCCAAACTTGTTTAAACTCTGGGAATGACTGTTTTACCATACCACGGATCAATGCATGATCAGCTGGGAGAGGTAGCTTATCAGAAGTGAACTCTGCCACTGCTTCACCCTTCAAGAATTTCAAGCCTACTTGAGGATAGAGAGCATAAGTCATAATATTCTCATCCGTCATTTTTACTCCATGTTCTTTGAGTTCTGATTTTCTCTTCTCCCACATAGGTTTTAACAAATCAGATGGTCTACAATCAACAACTTCATCTTTCCATTTTGGCCCAAGGACCTTTTTCATGATTTCAGGTTTAATTGGTGCTGGAGGTTTTCCATACATTCCTTTACAGTAATCTTTTGTTTCTTTTGTGATAACTTTATAGCGCCCATGAAGAACATTCATCACAGCCTGAACACCTACAACCTGACTGGTTGGTGTAACAAGTGGAGGGTACCCAAGTTCATCTCTTACCTTTTCAATTTCATCAAGAATTTCCCGATATTTATCATGAGCGCCTTGTTCCTCTAGTTGGAATATTAGATTTGAAAGCATTCCGCCGGGAACCTGATGAAGCGTAACGCTCGGATCGACTTTAAGTGCATTAAATCTGTGCAAGTGTCGATATTTATCCCAAATTTTGAGGAAATATTTTCTAATATTAATAAGAAGTTTTAAATCATAACCAGTATCCCATTTTGTTCCTTGCAAAGCCGCAACAACACTTTCCGTCGCAGGTGCTGCAGTACCACCGGAAATAGGAGACATCGCAGTATCTAAAACATCAATACCTGCCTCAACTGCCCTTTGATACGCCATACCAGTCATACCACTGGTACTGTGAGAATGTAGAACTATTGGGATTTTAATTCCTGCATCTTTTACCCCTTTAATAATATCATAAGCACGTTGTGGTGAAATCATTCCAGCCATATCTTTAATACAAAGCGAATCTGTACCCATTCTTTCAAGTTCTTTAAATCTACTTACAAAATAATCCACCGTATGAACAGGAGAAATAGTATAACTCAAACATGCTTGAACGTGACCACCGTTTTCTTTAACTGCTTTCATTGGTATTTCCATATTTCGAAGGTCATTTAATGCATCAAAAATTCTGAAATAATCAACCCCATTTTTCTTTGCAAGATAAACAAACTTTTTAACAACATCATCAGGAAAATTCCGATATGCAACAATATTCATTGCACGTTCTAACATCTGCATAGGAGTGTTTGGCATAGCTTTCTTAAGTTTTCGTATCCTCTCCCATGGATCCTGATTAAGATATCTAATCGCCACATCAAATGTTGCACCACCCCATACCTCCATAGCAAAGAATCCCACTTGATCTAATTTCTCTGAAATGGGCAACATATCTTCTGTTCTCATTCTCGTAGCTAACATAGATTGGTGTGCATCTCTCAATATCATTTCATGTAGCTGAACCATTTATATTACCTCCATATTCCAACAAATTCTTATCCAGATAGTCATCATAAACGACCGTAAACGAGAAATGGTATCTTATCGCCCTACTTAAGAATATCGGGATATCAGGGTAACGACATAGAGATGTAAGATAAAAAAAAATCGGTAAAATGTTAAAAATATTAATCCATAAAAATCAGCCATATTTCTGACAATTATTAGCAAGTTTTTAGTATGTGATCATATATTAAAGCCAGATTGTAAGGGGAAAGAAGATATGCTAAGTAAATTTTTAATGTCAGTATTGGGCCTGTTAATCATATGTTCCTCTTTTTCTCAGTTTTCATTTGCCATATCACCGGGTGAAATAAATGAAGCAACTGTATCTATCGAATACCGTAATGTCACAGTTTATGCACCTGCAGTAGCACACACAGATGACGGATACATTGGTGTTACTTCCACCATAACAGTTACCATCCAGAACAACGGCAGCGGCAGAGTATTCGTAGATACCTTACCCCTAACGCAAATAGACATGCAAGGTTCCGCACGTCTCGCGGTAAAGGTCGCAAGTGCTCTCGTTAAAAACGATGATAGGTGCGAAATTAATCCATCCGAATACGATTTCTTCTTTGTAATACGAACTTCTGCCCCTATCATAGGTGGCCCCTCTGCAGGAGCAATTATGACAACTGCAATAACATCACTTTTACAAAATTGGACAATGGATAACAAAACGATGATGACTGGCATGATAAATCCAGATGGGAGCATTGGCCCAGTCGGCGGGATACTGCAAAAAGTTGATGCCGCTTATTATGTTGGAGCGGCACGTTTTTTGATCCCAAAAGGTCAGGGCGAATATACTGAAACAATAACAGAAACAATATCTGAGAATGGCTGGACACAAATTACCACTCGACAGGTTTTGCGAAATGTCTCAGATTATGCACTTGAGAACTATGGTATCGAAGTCATCGAAGTAGAGGATATAAATGATGCTCTTTTGTATTTTACTGGTTGGAATTTTCCATTAATTGAATCTAACGCTAGTATAACAACTGAGGATTACATTGACTCCATGAAGCCCCTCGCAACAAGTTTATTGAATGATTCAATAGAATCGTATGAAAATGCAAGCGAATCTTTCGATAATACAGAAATACCAAATCGATATCCGTACTATTATAAGAACCAAGTCACCGATTTTTTAAACAACGCAGAGGAAGCACTAATAGAATCCGAAGATTGGTTTGATCAAGAATTATATTACACAAGTACAAGCAAATCGTTCCAATCACTTATTAATTCGCATTTTGTAATATACTCTTGCGAGTATTTTAATGCCGAAGATAAAGAAGGTTATATTAGCACCCTTCTAAATGAGGCAGAGGAATTAAACACAAATAAAAGCAATCTAGTAAAGAATGTAGAAATAAATGGGACGATATCACTTCAATGTGTAGGTGCAGCTCAAAAACGTGCATCTGATGCAGAATCACATCTATCTGACGCGCATTCTAGTTACCAAAATGGCGACTTTTTGACAACATTATATGACATTGCCTACGCAAATCAAAGAAGCAATAGTATAGAATGGTGGATAGGAATTTCATCCTATTTCAATGATTCTGGGGAAATCGATGAGGGGGAACTTGAGAATCTTGCAGAGGGGTATATTGAAGATGCCCAGCAAGCCGTCGTTTATTCAGATGTTATTCTTGAGGAGATGGGGAAGAGCTCTAGTTATCTTACTGATGCAGAAAACATATTAGAAGCAGCAAGAGATGACAAAGAGAAGGGGTATCCTGCCGCTGCTCTGTTTGAAGCGTTAGAAGCATTGGCAAAAGCAAATCTTGCCTTGGAACTTGCCGATGGCATTACAGAAGATAAAATTGACAGATATCGAGAGAGGGCTAGTTCTAGCATAAGTGAAAGTAGAACCCGTGGCATAGAACCCGTACTTGCAGTTAGTTACTATGAATATGCCCAAAGTCTTGTAAATGAATCATCTACAGATGCTGCAATGTTTTATTTCAAATACAGTGGTTTAATACCTGGAGTGCTGAGTTTCACTGGTACATTTGGCGGACAATCATCACGATACATAGGAATCCCTGAAATCAATATATCTCCATGGAACCAGGGGATTTTCAGATACAAAGAATATCTAATCTTATTTGCTGTAATCGGTGGTTTGGGTGGCTTATGTGCGGGTGTAGCAATTGGTCTTTTGCCATCAGCATACAGAGGACGAAAGGAAAAATCCAATAAAAATTTGGTTCCAATAAGTATGAATGACCATTACATCAAAAAGATAAATGATGAATATTTTTCCGAGGATCAGATACCTAGAAGTATAAAGGATTACTACAAAAAAACCAAATAACCGTTACAATTACATGTTTCTACAATGCAGATATTTGGAGAACTTGTAAACAATAAAATAATTGTCAAAAAATCAAAAGACGTGGGTCGACTTTATAATAAGAGTAATCTTGGTAAAACTACCACTGGCAACAAGTTATCATTGAATCTACTCGAAGGTGTTTTTTTACTAGGAGAAGAAAAAATCAGAATATTTCAAGATAGGGGAGAAATAGACTTTCAAACTCTTGTAAAAAAAGCCGCAGAGCACATTCCTCATTTTGAGATAAAATACCTGATATTTAGAGATCTTAGAAAAAGAGGTCTTTTTGTAAAACTCAGCGAGGAAAACAAGGACGATGATCTTTACATATACAAAAGGGAAAATGGAGAGGGAGAGAAGGAAAAATTATGTCTCATATCGGCATTTTCTGAAAGAGATATTATAGACATTAACAAAATAAAGCATCTAATTGAATCTGCGGTTAAACAAAGTGGGGAACTGTGGTTTGCTATTGTTGATGAAGAGGGAGATCTGACATATTATGATGTTTCTAAATTGGACATTAAAGGAAAGGTTCGTGGACATAAATTTTCAAAAACAACTGGCACTCTACTTGAAAATAGAGTAGTAATTTTTGACAAAAAATTAGGAGGAAATTTGCTAGAAAAGGAGTTTTTTGGCAAGCCTTTTGGAAATGGTCTTCAATTGTCAATGGTAGAGGCACTATACTTAATGGAAAAAAATGTAATTGACATAGAAAATGTTGTTACAGGTAGAAAAAATTCTGTAAAAAAATTCAAAGAATTTATACAAAAATCTCAGCCAGATATTGACATAAGAATTACTGTTTTCAATGATTTGAAAAAACGTGGGCTGATTGTAAAAACAGGATTTAAATTCGGCGCCCATTTTCGTGTATACACAAAAAAACCAGATGAAACACATGCTGAGTATCTCATACATGCAGTTGACAAAAATTTCAAGAGAATATGGGCAGAAATAAGCAGAGCAGTACGACTTGCACATTCTGTGAATAAAGAAATTATGTTTGCAAGGGTCGAAGACAATAATATAGATTATATTAGATTTGGAAGGTTGCGCCCATAATTTATTTATAATCATTACGCAATATTCACGTGGTTTTGAGAGGAGGTAAATTTGCTTCAAATACGATGGCACGGTCACTCATGCTTTGGAATTACAAATAAGATAACATTAGTAACTGATCCCCACGATGGAAAATCAATAGATATACATGCACCAAGTGTAACTGGAGATATCATCTTAGTATCACACGATCATTATGATCACAATAGTGTAAAATCCGTGGAAAAAGAAGGGGGCAAGGTAATAACAGACACTCGTAAAAGAAATATTACAAATGTCGAAATAAAAGGTATTGAATCCTTTCACGACGGATGTCGTGGCGAGAAGCGAGGTAATAATATAATATATAAATTCACCATGGAAGATATCACATTTTGTCACATGGGAGATCTAGGACATGATCTTGACGAGGATACTGTTCAAAAGATAGGCGACGTTGACATATTATTTATCCCAATAGGTGGAACATTTACCCTTGATGCAAAGCAGGCTTGGAGAATTATAAAAAAAGTGAAACCAAGGATAGCTGTTCCAATGCATTATAAGATTGGAGGTCTATCACTACCCATTACTGGAATAGAGCCTTTTTTAGAAGAAAGCAACTATGAAATCCTTAAGGTTGGGAACGAGATAGACATTGAAAAAGAAGATTTGCCAGAAGAACCAGAGATCTGGACGTTTACATTATAACTTTTTTATCTCTCCTTGAATACTTCCTTATTTACACAATTGGTTGGAATTTCTCCTTTTAAACCTGCCACCATGTTTTCTGCTGCCATAACTGCCATTTTTGTACGAGTTTCGATAGTTGCAGAAGAAGAATGAGGTTGAAGAACTATATTGTCTAGTTTTTTTAGTTCCTCTGTTATTTCTGGCTCATGTTCATATACATCAAGTCCTGCCCCAAATATCTGTTTTTCTTTTAATGCAAAAACAAGCGCTTGCTCATCTACAACAGGTCCGCGGGATGTATTTATGAGAATTGCATCTTTCTTCATCATTTTGAGTTCTTTTTCACCAATCAGATGATGCGTGGATGGCATGAGTGGGACATGTAGAGATACAAAATCAGATTTTTTAAGTATCTCATCAAATGTTACTTTTTTTGCGTATACTTCTTTTTCAAGTGTTTCGTTTTTCTTTTCATCAACGTATAAAACATTCATGTTGAACCCTTTACTTTTTAGAGCAAATGCTGTACCGATTCTACCTGCACCAACCACACCTAGTGTTTTATTAGTAACATCTTGACCATGCATAAGCATGGGTCCCCATCCTTTGAACTTCCCTGCTCTTGTAAATTTATCAGCTTCAACTATTCGACGTGCAACAGAAAACAAAAGAGCCCATGTCATATCAGAAGTAGCATCAGTAAGAACACCAGGTGTATTGCTTACAGGTATCCCTCTTTTTGTTGCAGCCTTGACATCTATATTATTATAACCAACGGCATAACTAGATATCATCTTGAGTTTTGGCTCTGAATTTATAACATCTGCATCTATTGGATCGGTTAGAAGGCAAAGAAGACCGTCTTTTCCTTTTATTCCTTGGATTATTTCTTCTTTAGTAAGAACTCGATCGTAAGGGTTGACCTCCATCTGATGATGTTTTTCTAAAAGCTTTAATCCTGGTTCAGGGATTCTTCGCGTCACAAAAATCTTCAAAAATACCTACCTCATCAATGTTTCTTTTTGTGTGTACTGCAATCACATCTCATTATTACTACTAAAATTTTATCCATTAGTTGTTAAATGAAAAAAATTAGAAAAAAAAGCTTTAGCCGATATATTGCCAAAGCTCATCAATTGTTTCATCAATAGAATAAAATATGATTTCGCCTGTCTCATCAAGTGTTCCTTCAGCGATCAAAGACCACTGAGAATACGATGTGCCAGCATCAGGTTTAGCATAGATCTTTACATATGTTCCATTTTTTTCGTTTACATCATAGATATCAGGAACATATATTCTGAATTCTGCATCAACATTTTCAACATAACACTTTGTTGAAAATTTCACTTGGTTAGACTGTGTAAGGTTTTCTTCAATATACCAGCTATCCCAAAGAGGTTCAGAAGTTTCATTGATTAATCGATCTGTTCCTGGTAGCTCGATGATAGGATCTTCAACAGCATTTGAATCAATTTCAAAGGTTGGAAAATAGAAATTTTCCCAATCATTTTGATCATATGGTGGTCCGTTACTTCCATCCGAATAATCAGCAAGTTTTTTATCCCATATATGGTAGTAATTCATGACACTGTAATAGTCTGCCCAGGTATCAAGAAACTTTTGTTTTTCTTGCCGGCCATATGCAAATGAAATGTTGTCATTTCCCTGAAATGTCCATGGGGCAATACCCAACGAGTGCCCGAGTTCATGTAATGCTGCTGATGCAAGAACAATACGCTGGGTTCTTGGAGTAAACGCAAATCTTTTTGTATATACTTTTTTGAGACTGCTATCGATAACAATGGTATCGTATCGATTTAGTTCAGAGGGGATACAAAAACCGGCATTATGCCCTACAATCATGTATCGAAAGATTCCTTTTCGTTCATCAGCAAAATTATGTCTATAGAACTGTAACATTACTCCAGAATCTTGTGAAATAGTATCATAATGGCTGAGGAGTTCGCCACCGCCATTTGATGGTCCACCTGGCCAACCATTGTCTATATATAAGTTAATTCCATGTTGTGCAAATCGCTCAATCATGATCTGTCCAGATTCTTCATAAAAGACATGCGCAGGGTCAAAAAGACCTCCTTTTTCCATCCCATCAACTTCCATATAGATATCTTGATTGTATGGATCTGCAAAATATTTGCTCATTTGATATTCTTCTATGTTTTGAATACCATCAATATCGGGATCAAGGTTTTCATGATCGTCCCAAGTATCCGGATCATAGCCCCAGTACCACTCCCAATAAGTTGGGATTCCATCTCCATCGGGATCTAAATCACTATCATCAATCAAAGGATTGGTATGAAGAACATTCACTTCGGTCCAATAAGGGATTTTATCTCCATCAACATCTGTTTGATAGATACTAAACCATATTTCGAACGTTTCTCCTACATAGTGACCATAGCCACTCTCGTCTAAGAAGTAATCATCTCCAGTCCATCGCCCTGTTCGAAAATCATAGGTTACGTCGATTTTTTCTTTTTCAACATCCTTATATTTTCGACCTAAAAGTCCAGATGGTTCTCGTTCAATGATGCTAAGTGATACATCAACGGTTTCCTGTTCTTCTTCAATATCTTCCTGCAATCTGTTTTCTTGAAACATGGTGTCCCATGTGCTAAATAACTGTTCACTTGATGCTCCACCTGCAGCGAATACGTCTTTACTAACGAAGGTGTTTCCATCACGTGTACATGTGTAATAAAATGATGGAGGATCTTGCAATCTAAATCCAGAACCAAGCATTGCATCGATAATTCCTCGATGGCGAATTCTATTTATTTCTACAAGAAGAGCTTGATTTCCCCCTGGACTTATTTGATCGTCAATAATTGGTGGTTCTTCTGTCTCTTTTTGACTTTTTGGTTTTTCACCAAAATATACCGCACCATAATAAACTCCAGATAAAACAATAATAAGAGCAATAAGAATGGCAGCCCCCACCATAAAATTATTTTTCTTCTGCATTACTGTCATTACTATAACGTCCCCAACTTTTTAATTTATACTATATATTATACTTCACTATTTATATAAAAATGCCGGTTGAAATTCAAAAAACCAAGAAAAACGTTTTTATTGATACAATCGTTTAATAATAAAACATACTGACTCATTTAATAATACTGAAATATTATTTTTTCGTCCAAATGTCACAATTTTTCCATTAATTGAATCAATTTCTGTTTGGGATTTTCTTTCAACGCTTTGTAACATTGATGAATTATTGTTAAAAGTTTCATTAATAACCTGAATTGTTTGTTCAAACAGATACTTTGTTGTAAATGTATATCCCATGCTTTTTGCAACGTTTGTTGATTCTTCGCAAAGACAAGAAACCAGATGGAAAAGAATGGGGTTTTCCACAAGATAACCATTTTTACATTGAAAAATCGCAGTAAGAGGATTAATTGATGAGTTTATAATTGCTTTCTGCCAGATATCTTTAAGGATATTGTGACTTATCTTTATTGGGACGTTAGCCTCATCGAAAAGTTCAACAATATTTTTTAGACGTTTTGTTTCTGTTCCGTCGAGTTCACCAATGATTGTCCGTCCAATTCCTGTATGATGGACAACACCGGGACTCTTAAAAACCGCGCCATGGGTTGTAATTCCTGCAAGAATCTGATTTTTGGAAATAACCGACTGGAGTTTCTCAATGTTATCCAACCCATTTTGAAACGTAAGAACTATTGTGTTTTTTGATATGCTTGGTTTAGCTTGCTTTATTGCTTTAATAGTGTCATACGATTTTACTGTTAACAGTAAAAGATCTACATCAAAGGATACATCTTTGACTGTATCTGTTGCAGATATTTTCTCATGAAACATTGTTTTTCCTTGGATATGCAATCCATTTGATTGGATGGCGCTAACATGAGGTTTTCTACCTAAAAGAAGAACATTGTGATGTTTTGATAGTAATGCCCCAAACAAAGAGCCTATTGCCCCTGCTCCAAGGATAACTATATTCATGTTGGTATTCCTAGCTCCCTACATTTTTTATTTATATCCTCTTTTTCCATTGCAATTAATGGATGCAAAATCGGAAGGTTAATGTGTTTTTTCATGAGTTTAATATCAGATAATTCATTTTGAGAATCTTCACAAATAGTATGACCTGTTACAACAGCATCACACTTTCTTTCAGACGCTATTTTGTTTAAATTTTCATAGAGAGGCGACTGTTTTGGATCAATCACAGTTACATCTGATTCTGCATACCAATTGGTTATAAATGAATTTAAAGCGTCTGTGCCAGACTTATTAATATTTACAAAAATTATCGTACATCCCCTGCGCATAAGATACCATGCCGCCAAAATGGAGTCTAAATCATCAATTAATGCTAGGAGTTTTCCTTGAGTACCTAAAGGTAGGCCACCAGTCCCGCGTATTTTTTCTGTGAAAATGTAAGCGCTTTCATCTCTTACTTCGATAAATAATTTAAAATCAGGTTTTGTTAGATCCACACTTGCTTTTGTCGCTTTAACGAGATCATTGCCAAGTTCTACTGCGACATCCTGACTTGTATATTTGTGATTCCCAGCCCTTGTTACCCTAATCGCAAAGGTTTTTTCTTCAGTTAATGCATCTTTTGAAATGCTGACAGCAAGATTGGACATAGAATCCATATTGCTTTGTGTTTGTACTGCGGAGCTCATAGAAACTATCCCAAAAATCCTCTGTAGAACGTCCATACTTTTATTTATCTGATTTGTATAAACGTAGATTCTGCCCCATTCTTTTTTTATCCTATGCGTGATCTGTTCGCTGTTTAGTGCGTTTTTTATATTGCTTACCAGGCGGTTTTCAAAATGTCTGCGTGTCGTCTTGCCTTTTAATGCTATTTCACCATACCTAACACTTATTAATTCGTATTCCACAATAAGTCAATATTGTATCTTGTTACATTAATTATTTGGTAGACGGACAAATAGATTTATTTATAATTTGACTATGCCCCCTTAATAAAAAAAGGAACTCTAAAAAAGCATGACAAACTTTCGTTAATGCCTACAAATAAAGAAGTAATTGTATGTTCAATTCAAATGCAAGACAAAAATTTTGACGAAGCAGAAACAGGATCGAGAGTTGGTCTTGCTATAAAGGGAGCTGCGGCTGAAGAGATGAAACGCGGGTTTTTCATATGTGCTCCTGAAGATTGCGAAGCATCTGCGAAATTAACCCTTTCTTTTGAAAAGAATAAGCTTTACCCGGGCGAATTAAAAGAAGGGTTGCTCCATGTTACTACAGGTATGCAAACCGTACCAGCAAAAATTGCAGATATGAAAGAAAACACAATAACATTAGAAGTAGAAAAACAAATAGTTTATACAAACGATGACATATTTTTATTACTCGATTTAAACGCTAAAAAACTTCATGTTATTGGAAGAGGGGAAGCAATAAAAACTTCTTAGGTGGATTTTTCGCCCAAGTTTTTTTGGAAGATAAAAAATGCAGGGGGAGCGATTCGAACGCTCGAACCTCTACAGGAATAGATCTTGAGTCTATCGCCGTTGACCTGGCTTGGCTACCCCTGCGTAAGAAAAGCATGAACAATTTGATGATAATAAAAGTTTAGGTTTTTGAAATGATAGATAGATTTATAACAACTATATTAATTTTGATACATCTATAATATTAAAATTAATTAATGTTGACCAGGGGTGAACATCATCACTAAAAATGAACATTGGGGATCGTGTTTTGCCTTCATCATGGCAGCAATTGGATCTGCTGTAGGGCTAGGAAATATCTGGAGATTTCCATATGTTTGTTATGAAAATGGTGGGGGTGCCTTTCTCATACCATACTTCGTCGCACTTTTTACTGCAGGAATCCCTATGATGATCCTCGAGTTTTCTGTTGGTCATTGGGCAAGAAGTTCCCCACCAAAAGCATTCAAGAAGATTGGTAAAAAATGGGAATGGATTGGATGGTGGACGGTTCTTATGCCGTTCATATTGGCAGCATACTACGTTGTTGTGATGGCATGGTGCTTCTCCTACATGATATATTCTATTGATCTGCGATGGGGGATTAATGCTGAGCAGTTCTTCTTGAAAAGTTTTCTAGGCATCACTAGCAGTCCCGCAGTCATTGGAGGATTAAGAGTCCCGATTTTACTTGGCCTCCTTGCCGTATGGGTTTGTGTGTTTATTATTCTCTACAAGGGAGTTAAACGTATAGGCAAGGTAGTTGCCCTAACAGTACCCATTCCTACCATTCTATTAATAATACTCACCATCAGGGGGTTGACACTTCCCGGTGCAATAGAAGGTATAAGCTATTATTTAACACCCAATTTTTCATGCTTGCTAGACGTTAATGTCTGGCTTGCCGCATATGCACAAGTGTTTTTCTCTTTAGGTCTTGCTCAGGGAATAATGATAACATATGCCAGTTTTCTCCATAAAAAATCTGATATAACCAACAATGCTTTTATTGTCTCTCTAGCTGATGCAGGTACCTCGTTTCTAGCAGGTTTTACTGTTTTCAGTGTAGTTGGATACCTAGCAGTTTCCCAAGGCGTGGGCATAACAGAATTAGGCATAGGTGGCCCTAACCTTACTTTTATAACATATCCTACAGCCATATCTCTATTACCATTTGCAGCGTCATTCTTTGGTATGATATTCTACGTCGCTCTACTCACATTTGGAATAGATTCTGCCTTCTCCATGATAGAGCCGGTAACCTCCGGGATACATGACAAATGGAAAATATCAAAAGCGAAGGCTACAGGCATAGTTTGTACATTTGGTTTTTTCGCGAGCTTGATCTTTGCAACGGGAGGTGGACTCTACTGGCTAGAAATAGTAGATCATTTTATAGCGAACTTTGGTCTAGTGGTAATTGGCTTAGTAGAATGCCTGGTCTTAGGATGGATGTATAAAATTCACAAGTTACGAGAACATGCAAATAAAACATCCGATATTTTGATCGGCAAATGGTGGGATATTCTTATTAAATTCGTCATACCTTTTGTACTGTGCATATTACTCGCTGTTGCCCTAGTGAACAACATCATAAATCCTTACATGGGATACCCATGGTGGATTATTACATTAGGTGGAGTCATACCCATCATCACCATATTTTTACTGTCATTTGTTTTAATGAAAATTAGACCACACACGTCTTTACATTAATAGCGGATTTTAGTCTATTTTTTCCCTTTTTCTCATCCTATTTAAACTTAACCCCAAAAAACCTTGTTAATGATTAGCAATAACGCTTATAAGCAATTAAAGCTTACTTTGTATGACATTGGAGGATGCTTGTGAGGAGTTCAACCGAGCTTTGGCACTTACATTCAAGGTGCCAAAAAGGATCAAGATCAAAGACAGGGAATGTTTTAAATATAACGAGAGTTATATATTTTATGTCATATCATATTGTGGGGGTTATATGACTAACAGTCCAGAGAAAATAAAAAAAATGAAAATTCCAAAAGAGGTAAGGAAGGAAGCTGAAAGAATCGGTGTAGAATTGACAAAATTATCAAAAGACCCAAAAGTCTTGATAAGAGCACGGCAATTTAAAAAAGAAGTTAGTAGATTAACAGCACAAGATTTACTTCGCCAATTTAGTATTTAATTAGAATAATGACTGGAAAACCTGAAATCTTATCCTTTGAGGATGTTCGTAATGGAGATTATTTTAAATCTACTGTAGGGCAAAACATAATAGAATATCTAGACGATTTTGATATTGTTTCAACTATTGTTGAGCATGATTATATCGACAAGGATTATCTTATAGATTACTCATTATTTCATTCACGTTCATTTAATGCACCAGAAAGAAAAACGAAGAGAGTTCATTTCTTTAAAGGAAAATCTTTTTCCCCTGAAGTTTTTAATGATTATCTGAAAACTGGTAATATCAATTGGTTGGATAATTCACATTATTGTGGTTTTTCGGTAATTAAACCGATACCTGATGAAAATGGGAATCCCTTTATCGGTCGTACAGTCCTAAATCCAAATCATTCTAACAAGACTACAGAACAGCATCATTATTTAACTGTTCCCATAAAATCATCTTTATTTGGATTTCCGCTCACAACAAATGGGTTACCTTTTCAGACTCAAGACACGATGGTTTGTAGTTGTGCCACTTCATCAATTTGGTCTTCCTTATATGCCCTACGTGAAATGTTTGGCGTTCCGATATATTCTCCCTATGAAGTTAGAGAAATTGCAGTTACGACACCCTCTTTATCTCGAAGTTTTCCATCAACTGGTCTAAATGTTCAACAAATGATTAATTTCTATAAATTAATTGATTTGGATGTTGAACCGATACGGATTCGTGATGAAAGAAGTAGAGTAATAACAGATACGAAAATGATAGAGGTAGCTATAAAAGCATTTTTGCATTGCAAGCTTCCCATTATTGCTACATTGACATTAATTCCTAATGTTGGATCTGAAGACTATCACGCAGTTGTGATAAGTGGGTATAAATCAGACGGAAATGGAACTATTTCTGAAATTTTTCTTCATGATGATGGTGTTTCCCCTTATTCAAAAGCCACTCCTATTGGTGATTTATCAGACTGGGATAATACTTGGACGGACAAATATGGATATTCTGAAGTTCATGTTGATTGGTTACTCGTTCCAATTTACACCAAGGTACGACTATCTTTCCCCATAATTTATGATTTATTTAATAAATTGACAGTACCCAATGGATTTACTTCTGAACTTCTATTAACTCAGGTAAATGATTACAAAAGTTTTCTTCTGCAACAAGACATTGGGGATAAACAGAAAATACTTACAACTGATTTACTTCATTATGTATGGATAATTCGAGTAAGTTATTTAACTTATCCAATATGGGATCATGTCTATGATGGAACATCTGTTTTCCCAAAAGAAATTGCAACTGTCGAATATCTTTAAACGGTACTAATCTATACTTTTATATCAAATCTCTCCATATCAATAATGCCTACAATCCATACTTTGTATCAAAAACATAGGTAACAGGTCATAAACATTGTTAAAAGTCATTATTTAGAGTTTTTTGCTTTTTCTTCAATATTTTTAGCTTTATTATATAACTTATCAAAATCGCCCCAAAAATCGTTTCCTCGCTTTTGTTTTATTCTATATTCTTCAAGCATTGGTTTAGCCGCTTCCCAACATTTAACAATAGAATCGTGCCCCCTCTTGACAACCAAATCTTCATCGATAAGCCCTTCAACTACCATTATTCCTGCAAGATTATAAGTATAACAAACAATCTCAGCTTTTTTTATTTCCTCGTCTGACCAATTATTAAATATCTTCTTATGTATGTTTTTTCCAAGGTTAATCAAAACACCTCTTGCTTTTCGTACATGTTCTCGTTGCATATATTCGTAATAATTCCGAAAAGCAGTGGCTTTATTTGCTTTCTTAATCTCCCAAAGCTGCCATAGAGCAAAAAAAGCTGTGATTAAAATTATAAGAGTTGTAATTTTCAAAAAAATAATACCAAGTGATATTACCCCCGATAATTAGAGGCGTCCAAATAAGCGATTTTTTGATATAAATCGATAGGGTTGAATTGTTCGTATCATTTTTATTGGTCATCATATTTACCCCCGTTTTAAAATAATTTATCTAATATGAATTTAAAAACTTGTTTCTCCTTATCAATAATGCTTACAATCCCTACTTTGTATCAAAAACATAGGGGTGACAGGTGACAAACACTGTCAAAAGCCATTACAGAGGTTTATTCACTCCTTAGAAAATAGGTTATTCAAATATAAAAACCAAGAATAAACGCTGCAATGAAAACAATACTTAGGAAGATTATTGCGAAATTCCTTCTCACTTTTTTATGATGAATAAACTCCTTAGTCTGTGTTTCTTTTTGGGTAAGTTTTCGTATTTCCCTTAAAGTATTCATGGTATTATTTATTCCAAAACCCCAGATACCACCGGATGCTCCTGAAAGAATTGCTATCATGTAGATATTGATTTCTGGATCAGGAAAAAAACTAGTCCATAAAAATGTATAGAACATTGTTATAAAAATCAATAACGACATGTCACCTAAGATTACATACAATTTTAGTTTCTGCTTCTCAAACAATCCTTAATTCACCTTTTCCTTATTTTTATGGATCGTCTATGTAATGATTCTTTTCTAAATCTACAAATTAATGGAAAAATTATATTTACAGATAGTACAAAAATTGAATATACAATAAATGACAATAATGCCCATCCTTGTTCCCTTAGCTGTTCAAAAAGTTGTTCTGCTAATGTTGGATTTGATACAACCGCTGTATATAATGTTCCATTTATAATTGAAAATGCTATTCCTAATACACCTATAAAAGCTATAACAAGACTAATTAATATAAATGAATATGAATCTAAATCAAAATATGGATAAGAATCTATAGATAAACAAGTAAATTTGAAAATAAAACATAAAGCCATTAATAAAATTATTCCAATTATGATAAACCAAAACTGAAAAGAACTATCCCATTGATCTCCATAGAAAATTACATTATTAGTAGAAATCCAATATAAAAATATCAAACCTACAATTGTTGGAATAACTATTTGTATTGTTACCTTTAAAATTTCTTTTTTATCTATTTATTTCACCTTATCCTTACATAGCATTTCCGAAATATTGGTTTCAACTCCTCCCTCAAATCTTCAATTTCATAACTGTCTTTTTAACTGTCAAGATTTTTTAATTTTAGTAACAACCAAACACTAATT
>JAUWWG010000072.1 GCA_030616985.1 Thermoplasmatota archaeon | reverse complement strand
CTTAGCCATGTAGCCCATATATAGGCTACATGGTATAAATAGTCTTCGTTATTGTTCTCCAGTGTTGACAATTACTATTTTTCAGAAAAATATATTTTGTAGCCTGTAAAACTCATAATGTCAGGTTATAATAGCCTGTTGCCGACGCATCTTCTGCAATCCAAGCTAAAAATACAAAATCCTGATATTCAGGTTCTGGTTCTACATAGCCACATTCTTCACAGTCAGTTTCAGTTAATACCCACAGTTATGTCCAATGTATGTCCACAAAGTTGTTCCGATGCATTTTGTATCTCCTTCTACAAAGTCATCGGTTGTTGGTTCATCCACGTCCGATTTTTGTTCTACACAGCCACTAAATCCAATGCAAATCAGTAGAACCGCTATACCGAGTACTATTAGATGTTTATTCATTATTCTATTTCTTCTTTCGTTATTCTTGCTCCAATCTGAGAGATGGTTTCCTTTATTTTGTTTTTTATGGTTTGTTCTGAAATTCCATCCTTACTACCGACATCAATTTCTATATTAAATTTAAAACTACCAGCCTCACGACTGAGAGGCATCAATACACCTCTGTTTAAATCAGCAATTTTTGTAGAAGGAATCCCTTCTATTCTTATGGAAATTCTTTTAACTTTTTTTATGTCATCTTGTTTTCCTTCTTGTCCTTTTTGTTTTTCTTCATCCGTTTGTTGATATTCCCCATTATCTTTCTTTGACACCATTCCTGTTGTTACATCGGTTGTCTCTAATTTTGATAATAAATCAGTTGTAACAGTTTTTGAAACAAGGATTTCACCATTATTGAGCGAAATTGATGCTGGTGCAATATTAGATTTAAATTTCAGTGTATCTTTATCGATTACATTATTGTCTATATAACCAAGCCCAAACGCACCTTCAGCGATGCCTTGCTGTATTGACCTTTTTATGACATCTATAGATTCAGGTATTACAAATGAAGGGTCTTTGTAGAATTGATCAACGATTATTTTTGTTTCAATTTTATCTTTTCCCTCAATAAACTTTGCTACAATAAATCGATAATGAAGATTTGCTGCAAGTTTCTCTCTCGATTTAAGTTCTATTTTATACCAGTTTGAAAGACTTTCTCTTCCTATCGTTGGTTGCCCTAATAAAATTTTTTCTTCACCGACTATTAAAACATTATACATTCTTCTTGTATTGAATGATATGTCTTCTTTTATCCTCTTGAGTCTTTGTGTTATTTCAGCAGATTCTTTTCCAAGACCACTTTCCTTATCTGCTTCAATATCTTTTAGGGCTAAATATGTTTTAATTTCTTCTTTGAATGCTCCAAATCCTGCTGGATCTGCCATTGCAAAAATCAAGGTGTTTTTGTACGTTCTAAAAGTGTTTCCCTTTTTCTCTAACCATCTTTGTGGTGTATCTTCTTTTTCATTAGGCTGAAGAATAACTAGTTTGATTTCTTTGTTATCAGGGATGTCCTCTGATTTTTTTGCCCATAGGAATGTTTGAAATGCGTTACCTGCTTCTTTTTGGATGATATTTTTCATCTCATCAATGTAAGATTCGTTGTAGAGTTCTTTTTTGTCAAGTATCATTCTGGTAAGATTTGGAAGTTTTGTAAATCTGTACATCTCATCTCTTTCATTCATATACCATAAATATTTATCAAGACGTTGTAGGACCTCTGTGATCATTGGAATGATTGTATCTGAATGCATCACTGAGAATTTAATGTATTCGAGAGTTGCTCCTTTTCCAGATTTGTCTCCTGAAAATGAATAGAAAAATATTGCTGTTGATATGCGTTCTGCAAGATGCTTCCATCCTTTATTCTCTTTATCAAGTTGCATTGATTTTGCTTCGTGACCTGAAATATCTGAGCCTATGATGCTTTCGTATTTACTGTCAATATGTTTTAAAAATTCTTGGCGTACTGCCTGTGCGCCTAATCTAATATCTGATAGAAGAATAATATCAATGTTTGTTTCTTTATTATACAATTCTCCAATAACATTCGCGAGTAATCTTAAAACACCTCTTGTTCTTTGAAATGATGAAAATGTCCCCCATTTTTCATAAAAAATATCAATAACTTCAGGGTGAAACGGGTATGCTAGTTCCATTTTTCGTTTATAATCCATATCTATTGATTTTGATGGCAACTCGCTTTTATGTTTTTGATATAATTTGAAATAACTCAAGATGATGTTATCTCTTGCTTCTGGATCTTTCAATCCAGAAAATAACCGTCTCTGAATGATAGAATAGATTTCTTCACCTTTAACCGTCGTTTTAATAGATTCTTCTCGTCCAAATATCTTTTCAAGTTTAGCAAGTGATTCCTCTTCTTTTTCCGTATAATCTTCTAAATAACTTGAGGGAAGTGTCGCAATAAGCATTCCATGTTCTAATGAAGACACTGTCTCGGTTAACTCTATTAGAAATGCAAGTGTCTGTGATGCTAGATTTGTTCCATGAAAGACTACGCCACGTGCTTTGGTAATATATTGTAATACTTCATCACAAAGAATAACAAATGGCCCGCAAGTCTCGAAAAACTCCCTTAATTTTTCTTTTCCAGGTGCAACTCTTTTTTTATCATTTTTTTCAAATTGTTCATATCCTTTTTTTCCAGCAAGTTGATAAGCAATTTCACCCCAAATAGTTTGTATTGTTACCCCATCTCTGTTGTGTCCTTCTACGGGGTTAAGTTGTGTCCCTACAATAACTGCGACTTTCGCATCAATGAGTTGAAGACCTTGAGGTAACTGGCTTTTAACCTTTGAACCATTTTTTAGATAATGATAGATAGCGATAAGAGCATGGGTTTTTCCACCACCAAAAGGTGTCTTTATCTCAATTACAGATGATCCCTTCCCTCCGTCTAATTTGTTATAGACCATTGAAAGAAGATTGGTTATTCCCTCTGTAAAATATGTTTTTTTGAAAAATAATGATGGTTCATTATAATCAACTGCTGCTTTTCCTAATACAACATCTCCAAGTTTTGCTGCAAATATTGATTCATCAAAATTACCTTTCTTAATATCTTCATGTGGTTCTACAATATCATACCATGCGGTCATATTATCTAACTCCATATTGTTTTAAATCGGTCTGGGCTTTTGAAACTTTAACATCTGCCCTTTTATAATTATCAATACCTATTAAGAAACCTTCTAATAACTGCTTTTCCTTGTTGCCATTTAATAGAGATTCTGCAATTGCTTGACAAAACTGCTTGAATGCAGGATCTTTACCATATCCTGTTTCTGCAAGAAGCTGAGTGAGTTTATCTTTATCTCCTTTTTCCCATAGTAACAGGGATTTATGTACAACATCAACCATACTATTGGTTTTTTCAATTTTTTCTCTTTCCTTAGGTCCAAGTACAGTAATTTTAGAACCGCTTTTTTTAATAAATCCTCCTGAACCCCAAAGTTTTTCTAGACTAACACCACTTGCGCTTGCGAGTTTTCTTGCATCATCATAATCCACTGTATTGTCAAGAAAAGTCCAACGATAAGCAAGGTAGAATTCTGATTCGTTATCAATTTTTGCGGATGGTGAATCTTTAAGGAGTTTGTTAACAATGAAATCTGTTGAAACTGTTCTGATATAATCAAGCAGTTCTGAAGTTGTTACCTGTTCACCAGATATTTTTTCAACTCTTTCATATTTGCTAAATATTTCCATACCTGGACCAATTGCAGAAATGAAAAAGTCGCCTCCTACAATACCTCCATTCCAAAATTGCTGAAGTTTTTCCTCGATTCTATTTTTTATTTGGGGCTGAATTTCACTAAAAAACCCAACTTTTTTTCTTTTTATTTTTCGACAAACCATATATATTGAAGAGGATAAAACCGCCGATGATATTTCTCTTTGGCGTCCCTTTTTTTCCGTGTGTATTGGCCATGAAGCAGTAACAATAAGCCCGGCACGTATTAAGGAATTCAACATGGTTTCCCAACCCGTTGTAGTTTTGTGTGCATATACAACAATTGCTACTCCTTCTGGTTTTAATAATCTAACAATCTCCTTAAAAGCATCTGATAATTTATTCTCAAAAAAGCTTATTGGTTCTGCATGTCTTGCAGGTTCTGCAATCACTTCTTCTCTCTTAGGTGTAAGAGGTGTTGAAAAAATATCTGGAAAGTACTCGCCTATACTCCTTTTCAACCAAACATAAAAAAAATCAGATAAAACTGCATATGGTACACTATCATAATATGGTGGATCAGTAATGATAACATCAAAAAAATCATTTGTATACGGTAATGAAGTTGCAGAGGAATTAGTGATAAAAATTTTCTGGTTATCAGATATATCAAAAGATAAATAATCAAGAGTCATAAGTGTTCTTTCTATCGCTTTTTCCCAACTTGCACCTTCTGGGTTGAAAATATTAGATTCAATATAATCCCATGTAATGGGTAAGGCTGTTCGCCCCATTGTATGTACTACCCCTCTCCCACCAGTAACATTTAATATACATAAATTTGAATTGAAATCAGCTAGTCTATCAAGCATGATTCCAAGGTATCCAACAGTTGCTCTTGTTATTTCTTCTGGATCTATACCGTATTGTGAAGTGTCAATCTTCTTATAATCGTCTAATATATTTTGATAGTTATCTTTAATATTTTTAACAATAGTTACCAATGCTAACTTTTGACGGGTATTAAATAAATCCTTCCATTCTGTAAAACCATATCTTTGAACTCTGAATCCTAATGTTCCAATTTTAGGTAGTTGTTCGTTAGGCAAAGGAGAATCAAGGTAAGGCCAATTATCTATCTTTTGTTGTAAAGTAGAATTCGCTTCTTTCATTTTGATAATATCGCTTTCCACCGCAATTCGGTATTTTTTCCCCATAGACCCCTTTTTATATGATATAACTACAATCATTTGTTCATCCATTTGACCATTTTGAGCCAATCGTCTAATATCTGAGACCTTTGTTATCTGATTGCATACTGGACAATGTGCATCTCCACGTGAAATTGTTCCATCATCAGGATTAAAATCAAT
The DNA here is from genome assembly GCA_030616985.1 of Thermoplasmatota archaeon. Taxonomy (GTDB): domain Archaea; phylum Thermoplasmatota; class E2; order DHVEG-1; family DHVEG-1; genus JAUWWG01. The sequence continues at coordinate 6,078 of JAUWWG010000072.1, read as the reverse complement.
TTCATCATTTTCAACAATAGTAAAATTTATTTTCCCATTATTAACTAAAGGTTTATATGCAACATTGCCTCCTTTTTTCTTAGATAACCAATAATTTGATGTCAATGGAATTTTGATTTTACATGAGGGATTTTGACAGGGGATTGTTCTATTGAAGTAATAACCAACTACTATTTCATCTTTATAATTTGAAGTGTAATAACAGCCTATCTCTTCTTTGGTTTGTTTTAATATAATATTTGCCCATTTTTCTACCATAAAAGAAAACAATTTGATATTTTTATTTCCAAAATATGTATTTTTATTCATAAAATTGTTTTGTATAGCAATATTATATTTTTGGGGCCATTCAAGCGTTGCTTTTTGAATAATAGTGGCAACTGGATTTAAATCATTGCAATATACATCACAACCTAACCTAAGAGCCTCTAAAGGAATTGATCCTCCCCCAGCAAATGGATCGAGAATCTTGGGAATTGATTGCCATTGGTTTTTTATATTCTCTTTTGCTAGGTTTATCCATCTACTTTTTTTATTTTTACTTTCGTCAAATGGAATGATTTTTTCAATTAGTGATATAATTTTTTTATTTTCAGTATTATCATCAAATACATCAATCAATGATGTAAATGCCGTTGCTCTTGAAACTGCTAATGGTTTCCTTGCCCACCAAATATGTAATGTTGAAGGGTGACCAAAACGATTATTCTTCTCTAATGCAGATTCTTCTGAAATTTCAGCCAATGGTAAATCCCATTCAATAAAACGTTTCTTCAATCGCTCACCGCCTTTACTATCTTCTCTTTAGGAATGATATAACCAGTTGCATAGATATCTTCATCAACTTTGAATGCTTGTGCAGGATTCTGAATTCTATCAAGTTTTGGCTGGGAAGTTCCTGCAAAAGTCACAACATATAACCAAAATTTATCCTGAAATCGCTTTGCTTTTTTCCATTCATTCGCAGAAATACGTATAGCACCGTCTTGTGCCCTTGCTTTCACTTCGACATATCGAATATCATCAAAAGCCCCCTCTTTTCTATATTTCGTAGAACGAATATCAAACCCAAGATTTTCAGTATGAACATCTTCGGGGCTCCATCCATTATCCTTTTCGTATTTTTTACAAAAATCCATCCCGACTTGTTCTATCTCTTCATCCCGTGACATCCCTCGACCCGTGGGTTTTTCAGCTCCTGGTTTTAAACGATTCATTGGCAAAACCGCTGCAGCACCAATAATCTTGGGTTCTGAAACGGTCAATTGCTTTTCCATCTCTATTTCCTCTACCAACTTTTTGCGTTTATCCTCAAGATCCTCTTTTCTCCGTTCTTCATTGTAAATCACTATCTTCATATCCTTGCCTTCTTCCATTTGCTGTTGGTAATGCAGAAGTTTGTCATTTGATTCTTGAAGGAGAAAATCAAGCGAACGCAAGCCATATTTCCTTTTGATATCGGAATCTTTCTTTCTCGTTTCTTCTATTTCTGCCAGATATGGGAACATTATAGTTGTTACAACATGCCCTTCAATCTCATTTCTCTTGCTAAACATGCTCTTTAAATTTTCACTAAGAGCAACACCATCGGTTGGAGCAAGATCCCAAATTACTGAAGGATTAATTTTTTTAAGTTTCCCTTTCACATCTTGAAATACACAGAAAATTCTCTTCCCAGCAGTATCCCCCAATCCATCAGTCAGTTCACCCTCAATAAACCAGAGCACACCTTCCATTGTATTGGTTTCATCGGCAAAAAACAGCAACAGCTTCAGAATAACCAATGCTATCAATGGCTTTTTGATTAACAGATTCAAGCAATGGATGTCCAGGCGCTACATACTCGTAATTTGAATGAGCCTTAGCATTCTCTTTATCAAAGGTGACATTAGCATATATTCTTTCAACTTTACCATAACGAGACCTAAAATCATAATCTTCATTAAACTTGCGAAGATCAAACGGGACAGATTTAATCTTGTAAGTATCACCACTCTTATCAAACGTGCCACCAAATCGCTTAAACGCTCTAAGGAAATAATCTTGAATATATTCTGGCATCAACCTATTTTCATCAGCTTCTTGGATGCATTGCATAATTCCAGAGTAATCTATGTGCCGTGTTGTAAGACTTGTCATAAAGATTTTCCTCATGGTTTTTTCCATTTCCTCTACATTAATTTCATCCATGATTTCATAGATATCTTCCATTCGTCTCTGACCAGTAATTGCATCCTTTAAAATCTCCTCAAGAGTATATCCAGGTATAATTTCACCAATGACATCAAATACCTTATCGCCCAACGCCTGTCTCATACTATCAAGTTTTAGGAATAACCTTTCCAAAATCTGCCCCTCTCTTGTATCCTTGCTCACCATATTATAGACAAAAACTTCTTTGTCCTGCCCATACCTGTGAATCCTTCCCATTCTTTGCTCCAACCGATTTGGGTTCCAGGGAATATCATAATTTACCATTAATGAGCAAAATTGCAGGTTTATACCCTCTCCAGCAGCTTCGGTAGCAACCATGATTTGCGTCTCATTCTTAAAGAGATGTTCAGCTTCCACACGGGCATCTATGTTCATACTACCATGTATAGCATTCACCTTATACCCCCAGGAATTCAACTTCTCCACAAGATAGTCCAGAGTATCTCTGAACTCAGTAAAAATCAGGAGTTTCTTATCTCCAATATTAGAAAGGATTTCATCCCGGAGCTTCACCAATTTGCTCTCTATCTCTTTTTCTCTAACAGCTTTTGCAAAACTAATAAGCTCCTCAACCTTTCCAATCTCAACCTTCACCTCATCGATGTTCTGTGCCAATGTCAAATGCATAAGTTTTTCTTCAATCTTCCACCTGTCCTCCTCTTCCATGTCTTCAAGATCTTCTTCAGTGTAATTCTTCACAGTTTCATAGTCTTTATCTTGATTAATTTTTTCAGGTAACTCTAACAACTCCTCCAGCCGTTCCTTCCGTCTCTCCAACGAACGAGAAATAGCATGAGTGCTGGACGTTAACCGTCTCTGAAGAATCATCATCGCAAAGGTAATTGATCTGTTCTCCTTAGCTCTATCAAAATAATCCTTAACATATGTTGTAACCTCACCATATAACTTCCTCTCATCAGGTGTCAACGGGAAACTAACCGTGTTAACATACCTAGGTGGAAAAAGCTTGTTCCCTTTGAAATCTTCCATATCCTCTTTCAATCGTCTAATAAACAGCGGGTTCTCACCCTTTTCAATGGACTCTTTAAGTAACTCTGTCTTTGAAAAAAACCCAGGTCTCAGCAAATCCAAAAAGAGTCTAAAGTTTTCTTCATCCCCACGATGAGGTGTGGCCGTTAAAAACAACATATGGGTTGTTATATCAGAAAGAATCTCACCAACTCTATAGCGCCTAGTCTTCTCAACTTTATCCCCCCTTCTCGTTGTATACCCATAAGCAGACATCTTATGAGCCTCATCAACTACAACAAGATCCCACGAAGAAGCCTGTAATCTGGGGATAATATCATCCTGCTTTAGAAAATCTATAGAGGCAACACAACAATGGTGGGTGTCCCAAATGTTTTGACCCCAATTCGATTCCATCAAACTACGATTTACCAAAGTAAAATTTGTGCCAAACTTACTCTTCATTTCTCTCTGCCACTGATATTTCAGATGCCCAGGAGCCACAATAAGAATATTTTTTGCAAGATTACGATACTGTAATTCCTTAATGATTAAACCAGCCATTATAGTTTTACCAGCACCAGCATCATCAGCAATGAGGAATCTAATTTTAGGATCTCGTAAGGCATATGAATACACTGCTTCAATCTGATGGGGCAGCGGATCAATCTGTGATATATTTACTGCAAGCAAGGGATCAAACTGATGGGCAACCCTTAATATGTTTGCCTCAATCCAGAAAAAGAAATCTTCACTATTTTGAGAAAAAGCGGATGTATCCGTTGTTACAACCTTAATTTGTTTAAGCTGGGATTCAGAAATTCTGATGGATTTGAATTTGCTATTTTTAAGAAGAATCACTTCCAGCAAGAAATAACCAACTCTACTTTCAAATTTTTTTACTTCTGCACGCTCATTCAGAAACGGAGCGGATATTACTTGCCCTTCAAACAATTCCATTTCACTCATCCGAACTACAATTTCATAACAGCTATTCCAACTACTACAAGTTTTTTATTCATGTTTCACCAAGTCATGCTTTGTGTATCGAGAACTTCATCTCCTAAATATATTGTTGCTATAACCTTGTGAGTATCACCCGTAGCAAAGTCTCTTTCAATGAGAAGATGACTTTGAGTCGATGCCCAATCTGATTTCATAGTTCCTAATGATACGGATTCTGAATCAACTATCCTATCACCAGAGTAAAGATTTATTACCAGCTCTGCACCTATCACAGCATTACTTCCTCTATTTGCTACTGTAATTGTTATCGTCCATAGAAAGTCGTCTCCCACTATTGATCCTTCTTTTCCAAGTTCTGTTATCAGCAATTTATTCTCTTCATCTTCAAATATGCATCCACTTAATCCAACAGCCAAAAGCAGAACAACTATTCCAACTACTACAAGTTTTTTATTCATTTTTTCATCCTTTTTGATATAGGTTTTTTCTCCGCTTTATAACTTTCTCTGCTCCGAATTTGTGTTTCATTTTGTAAGCTCACTAATGTGTAGAACATCCCTGTGGGGAATGACAATGGCCTTAGTACCAATATCAATTACAAAATGTTGAGGGGCATTTTTAACTACCGTCCCTGTCACCGTCTTTTTGTGTTTCTCAAAAGGAGTTCTATCCCAAAAAATTATTTTTATCTCTTTATCTTTATCATTCATTTATTATCATCAAAGCAATCAGTAATATTACTCTTTTCTTTACCATCTCATGTTTCTCCTATTGTTTTATATTAACAAAAGTTAAGCCAGTATCCACATCTATAAGAGTAAGTGTTTCATCGTTATTTGAAAAAGAATAATCAAAGGTTAAGATTAATCCGAGGAATGTAACAATTAATCTGTCATTTTCAAGTTTCCATGTTCCCGTTCCTTGTAAATCGCCTAAAATTGATGTTGTAGTACCATTTTCGTGAAAAATTGTTATTTCCCCTGTATCATCTATCCAGGTTCCAAGAAATTTGCTTTCTTCACTTGATTGTTCGTTACACCCGCTTAAAAATCCTACACTAATTACCATCGAGGCAATCAGTAATATTATTATTTTTTTCATATCCTTCATCTCATCTAACAATATTTTTCTGTATCTACCCATCTATTTTCTCTTTTTCCAATAATCCAACAGTTTGTTAATAACATCGTCATAGGTTTCTCCCTTCGATCCGACTGCCTTCAAATCCTCTCGGGTCTTTTCCTTCAAACGTATCGATGTAGACGCCATACATACTATGTAGGCACACTATAGTATTAAAGTATTTCTATATAAATGACTTTGTGTAAAAAGTAGGATTAAGCCTCGACTTTTTTGGTTTTGTTATTTCTGATAGTTTGCCTTCTTCGAATAGTCGGATCGCATTTTTTATTTTACCTTCTGCTTGATAAATCCTTATTCCATATTGTTCAAATATTTCAAATGCTCTGGGTCCAATATTAGCAGTAATAACAGTGTCTATCCCTTCATTTGCGACTATTTGCCCTACTGCAGCTCCGATTTCACTTGGGCGGTCTCTGGTTGTGTTCACCAAAGCTCTTAGTGAATTGGTTTTTGTATTAACAATTAAGAAGAAGTAGCATCTATGAAATATTGTGTCCATATTACTTTCCATGTCTTTTCCAGTTGCACTTATTGCGATTTTCATTTTTTTTATCATTCTACCCATACACGATAAGTTCCACTTTCTAATGTCCAGAAGGAAACTTCTTTGAAAGTAAACGACAGATCTCTTGATTCTCCATCATCGATATATATCTGTTGTTCTTTTTGCCAGTATGAACTGCCTTGGGTAACTTTTGCATAGACAGTTGCTTTACCCGATCCGCCATAATTCTTAACTGTACAATCCACATAGACAACATAGTCCAATCCTTCATATCCAGTTCT
>JAUWWG010000092.1 GCA_030616985.1 Thermoplasmatota archaeon | reverse complement strand
GATATATTGGCAATTAGAACCTTGGACATAATAGATAATTCATCTGATCCGGATTTCTTTATAAAGATATTCATTAATGATGAGGAGTTTATCAGTTCAATCTGGAAGGATACAAATTATTTGTATGATTGTTGGTCTGTAACAGAAAATGTTCTTGACGATGTCGAAACAGTGAATATCAAAATCCAACTGTGGGATAATAATCCAAATGGGGACAGTCTATGCGACATTTCTATGGATGCTAACTATGAAGATACAGGATTTGATGCTAATCTTATCTATAATCTCAAGACAGGGCATTGGCATGGCAGCGATCAAATTCAGGGAGATCCAAGTGGTTATGGGAGACTTAACGGATGTGATGATGGAAGTGTATATAAAAATGAAAATGACTGTGAATTATGGTTTGATATATATCAGAACGATTTCGATAACGATGGCATTCCATATTGGACTGAGGTAAATGTCTATGGAACAGATCCTGAGATATGTAATCTAGGTAGAGATGATGATAACGATGGAATCCCAATAGAATGGGAACACAAATGGGGTTATAATCCTCTAATTTCAGATGATCACCAAAATCTCGATTCTGATAATGATAGTCTAAGCAATATTGAGGAGTATCTTACTTCAGATTTTGGTTCAGATCCATACAGAAAGGATGTCTTTTTAGAAATCGACTACATGGAAGATGGACCTAATGGGGAAAAAAGTATATTACCGGAACTAACAAAAGAAATTTTAAAAAATCCATTTCATCGACGAAATATTGTTTTTCATGTCGATACTGGAGAGATCAATGGCGGAGAATTGATTCCATTTGATGATAAATCAGATCAAGATGAGATTCTTAAAATATATAGAGATTATTTCACCCATAATAACGAAAGTAATTGGCGCCGTGGTGTATTCCACTATGGAATAATAGTAAATCTTTGTAACATGAAGGGCTATGCTTTCAGTGGAGATACACCACCTTACTGGGGGTATATCCCTGGTACTAATGGTTTTGTAATATCAAGTAGCCAAATGGAAAAAAATACGCATAAATTATTACTGAGAACGAAAACATTGGAGTATCTTTATGCATCTGCAATTATGCATGAAACAGGCCATAACTTTGGGATAAGATTTGGCGAACCTTTTGGCTGCGACTGTTGGATTGGTAAATATCCCTGGCAGATATGTTTTTGGTTTATTCGAAATTATAAAAGCATTATGAACTACCAATATACCTACAACATTTTTGATTATTCAGATGGTTCACATGGTCGTGGAGATTATGATGATTGGGCAAATATTGATCTTACCTATTTTGAAGCCCAATGAAAAAAGAAAAACTATCGCGACTGTAATTTGAATACGTCTTGTAGACAGCATAATTAATCTTAATTTATCGGAATTTCTAGACATAGAAAGCATTTAGAAGTATATTACAATAAAGGCGAGAATATGTTCCTAATTTTTCACAATTTTTATACCGATTTCGCATGTTAACAGCCATTAACTCGTCATATATCAATTACAAAACCATTTCTGACGATTATCTAAAATCTTGCAAACTATAAAGCTCATAATATGTCAAAATGATGACTAATGAGCTGTAACAACACGTCTAAGAATATGAAATTATACGACATCAAAAGATAGTTAAACCCTTTTCTCCCAACAATTTCCCCCATCTTCGTCATGTCTTCTTTACCTACCTTTGCAAATGCATATGAATTGTAAAGAATATATACCCACAATACGAGAAATGACATAAGAAAAATGGGCGAAAGTATTGTTCTTATGAACAATAGTATGCCGAATATTCCCGAGATGAAAAACATACAAAAGGAGATTTTTGCGGCATTTTTTTCTCCAAACGAAGTTGCATATGTTTTCACCCCAAGTTTACGATCTCCTTCCATATCGTGTATCCCTTCTGGAAGATCATGGGCATTATCTGCAAAATAGGTAAAAAGAACAAGAAGAATCATATTTTGAATCTCCCTACCACCTGTTGAAATTGTTCCAAATAAAGGCAACTCAAAGATAAGATCCGTAGATTGCGGCAGTACTGTCCATATCGCGAGAAAACCAAATATTGCTACAGTAAGCCATTGAATCGGCGTAAATATTTCTGAGTATGCAGGTATCTTGATGATTTTTTTTAGAAATTTATTATGAAATGCTACAAATAAAGCTGTAGCCCCTACAAGTATAAGACACCAGACACTGACAAGAATCGCAAAAATAAAAGTCATTGCTGAAAATACTAGTGCCACCACAAAGAATTTTTTTTTACTTATTGTACCGGCAGGTACCGGGCGATCTGGGTGAACAATAGCATCAATATCCGCATCTGTTATGTCATTCCATATAAGTGCTGCAAAGAAACCGGAGTACATAGTTAGAATTGTCAGAATTATTATTCTCACTATCTCCAAATCATACGCTTGAATTCCATATGCTAACATCGGAACGCTGGCATACATTAGAATATAACTCATCAATTCATAAAATGGAAGAGGACGCCAGTCAGCAAGAAAATTAATCGGTTTTTTCAGTACATCGCATTTTCTGTTTCTGGTCTTTTTTACCATTAATCATCATCTAAAAGTGGTTTTGATAAATGCATTAATTTAAAAACATGTTATTGATATGTGATTATTAACATTACCGATATTCTATCGAAAAGTGGTGAGATGGAAAATGAAGAAAATAATGGTTGTAGATAACGAGCCGGATATTGTTGATCTTACTAGAACAGTTCTGGAGATAGGTGGCTACAATGTTGTACCGGCATACAGTGGAGAGGAATGTCTGAAGAAACTTGATGAAGAAAAAGTAGATCTGATTCTTTTAGACATAATGATGCCAGGGATGAGCGGCTGGGACGTATTTAACAGAATTAATAAAAAATCCCCGGAGATCAAGATAGTCTTTATGAGTGTACTTGAAATATCAGATAAAAGAAAACAAGTGCTCCTGGACGAAGGCCTGGCTGATTATATAATGAAGCCTTTTGATAAAGACACCCTGTTGGACAGAGTCGATAATATCCTGAGGGACTAATGATAAATTTAGTTTTTGGGTAAGAACTGTACAGCAAATCCTTTATAAATGGAACTAGAGAAATTAAAGTAGAACTAGGAAAATCTAGGAGATGACTTTTGATCTGTAAGAACTGTAATAGACGATTTGGTATCAATGGTGTCAACTACTGGAGTGTCAAGCTTAGTTTATGTTCAATTTGCAAGCACACAGAAATTGCTATAGACGCAGAGCATACTTACTAAAAAGTACATGTAATTTATTTCCCGACTTTGAATCTATACCACATGAATTTTTAGTTTTTCTGCAAAATCATTTACCTGTGTGTATTCCTCCTTTAATATCGATCTTCTTAAATCCGCATATTCATAAGCACGATACTCTGGCCGATACTGATCCATCAAATTAACAGCAACCTCGGGAATTTCATTACTAATCCATTCTAAAATATGCTTGGAACAACACCTTACATGATTTGGTAAAATAAGATGTCTTACAATTATTTCTCCCTGAGTATATGCTATTTTATGATTTCTTTTTATTATCTGGATATAGTTGTCAACCTTAGATAATTCTTTGGCGCAATCATCATTACCAAATTTAAAATCAGTAAGATATACATCGATTATCCCATTCAATAGATTCATAGTTTCTTTTGAACAATACATATTCGAATTCCATATTTGCGGTACATTTACATTCAATTCCTTTAGAATTTTGAGGATATATGGCAAGTTTGGTGTTGGATCCCCTCCAACCCAGTTGACATTTCGCGCCCCTTCCCCTCTTCTCTCAATGATTATGTTTGCAAGTTTTTCTGGTTCTACATAAAAACCGCTAATTTTTTGACTTATGCCCCAATTTTGACAAAAAACACATTGAAATGTACAGCCTGAGAAAAAAATTGTATGTGATGGTATAAGCACTGTTTCTTCCCCCAAATGCAAGAATTCAGATGCGATTCTTGCCTCCATCACATTGCATTTTCCTGAAGTTTTTTCACGATCAACCAAACATTTTCTCTCACAGAAACTACAACAGTGAAAAATTCGGTTGGCAATTTCAATTTTAAGATCAATCAGAGATTGTTCTGGTTCTACATCATATACATTCATCTTTTTAAGAGCAGAATCATGTTTTTTCCATAAAGAATCGATTGAATCAGAACTATCAAAAGAAACAGGAACATATTTACACTGAAGGTACTGTGCATTTAGATTTTCTTCTAAAATATTAAAGTAATCAGAGAGGATAAATCTAAGTTCACTCATTTTCAATTTGATATTGCGACAATACATTTAAAAACGATAGGTGTCGTTATAATCACCATATCTAAATAATGGTAAGAATAATATGATCTGCATAAAAAGATTAGCTGTTGGCGTGTTACTTCTTCTGGTGGTATCGAGTGTAAGTCAGGTGTATGTACAGCATTCGGTTGGAGGTGAGATTAACCCCGATACATACCAAGAGAATTGTACAAGTGCGGTAGAAGATATCGATAGAATTGTTTTATTTATGTTGAAGTTAGGTCATATGCCATCACTAGCTGTAAGCATTGTGAAAAAAAACGAAGTCGTTTTAGCAAAGATGTATGGGGAGGCTATAGAAGGATCAGGAATTCCACCAACAAAAGACACTGTATATCTTGCAGGGTCGATATCAAAGTCAATTACGGGAACGGCAGTTATGCAACTATGGGAACAGGGAATGTTTGATTTGGATGATGATGTGAATGGATACTTACCGTTTTCATTGAGAAACCCGCATTTTCCTGAGATGTCGATTACATTTAGAATGTTACTTGCTCATGCATCTAGTCTTGCAAATGTACAATGGCGTCTGTTTTTGTACTTTTCATTGTTGAATCACCCTGTGGAACGACTAGGGGATTATCTGACACCAGGCAATTCTTTTTATCGGCCGAGTAATTGGTGTGATTTCTCACCAGGTAGCGGCAGTTATTATTCATCAGTTGGATATGAACTACTTAGTATACTCATCAAGAGATTGTCTGGAATGTCATTCGTTGATTATTGCCGTAAATATATATTTGAGCCATTGAAGATGAACAACTCCAGCTTTGTTCTAAAGGATATTGAGGATGCAGAATCTGCAGACTTCTATGCCTGGTTGCTAGGTATATATGTTAGGCTTCCTCACTATGAAAATCATAACGCAGCAGCAGGTGGTTTGCAAACAACGGCAGAAGATCTTTCGCATTTTTTAATCATGCATATGAATGATGGTAAGTATGATGGAGTGCGTGTTTTGAAGGAAGACACTGTTAGATTGATGCATTCGATTCATTATGACAATATTCCAATTAAAGATCTTAAAAGAGATGGCAGAGGGTATGGTTTAGGCTGGATTGTATGGCCAGAAGATGAATTTAATCTTTCTACAGCAATGCAGGGCCACTTCGGGAATGTGCCTGGAGGGATTACCTCAATGACATATCGGAATGCTACAGGCGTGGTATTGTTAAGTAATCAATGGTTACTTGCAAGACCTGTGCAGCTTAGGGCTATGAGATACTTACGAAATTTGTTTTTTGATTTTGGTGATTCTCTATAATTTTACTTCACCTAGATCTGCTCTCGCTTCAATTTGGCATTTTCTAGATTTGTATCCCTTAAAATTCTCCGTTCAAAATGGATATCTGGCAAACCAGTCGCTCTAAAACGTTAACTCGTTGTACCCATAGCATCTAGAGGGATATCATATGAAAGTGCTTTTTTAATTATAGAGATCTTTTCTATATGCAACAGAGTTCACTCTAATCTTAGTGTTGGATTATGCACTTTGGAAACCAAAAATAATCTAAGGATTTTAGTCTTTATTGTTAGAGCCACCGAAGGACTTACGTGTTAATACTTTAAAGCCCATTGCCAAATAGTTATCAACCACTAAAATTGAAAAAAAGTATAAAACAAGATAGAAATGCAAGCAATATCCCAATTTTTAAAAAGAAAACAAAAAGATTGATTAAGAAAACCTTTGTTTTAGAAAAATATGACTAAGCTATTACACATGGATAGCATTGAAGGTAATTACATAAAAGAATTTGATGCAACTGTGATAAAAAATAAGAAAGATTATGTTTGTCTTGATCAAACAGCGTTTTATCCTCTTGGTGGTGGACAGCCCTCAGATGTTGGTTTTTTACAATGGGATGATAAAAAATCAGAAGTTAAAGAAATTATTAAAAAAGGCGATACTATAAAACACATAATAAAAGGAGAAAAACCACCAGAGGGTACAAAGGTTCTCGGATTCATAAACTGGGATAAAAGATACAGCCACATGAAAATGCACACTGCACAACACATAATTTCAGGTATCGTTTTTGATGATTATGATGCGCGAACTGTAGGAAATCAGATACATGCAGAGTATTCAAGGGTGGATTTTCATCCAGTAAGTTTTTCAGAAAAAGATTTAGAAGATATTGAAAATAAGTTTAACAAAATTATTGAGAGAAATCTTCCTATAAAAATATATGAAGAAGAACGAGAGAATCTAGAAAAAAGAGTTGACCAACAAAGATGTAACCTAGACCTGTTGCCAAAGTTCATAACAAAACTACGAATCGTTGAAATCGAAGGTTTTGACATCTGTCCTTGTGCTGGCACACATGTAAAAAACACAAGTGAGATACCAAAGATAAACAAAACAAAGAAAGAAAGCAAAGGAAAAGATAGAGATAGGATAATTTATTCTCTCTCACAGGGTTGAGGGAAGAGGGTTTTATGTCAAAACCAAAAATAAAGGTAGGCAGTTACTATGAATTTAAATTGAGTAATGACCGGAAAATAGCATTTGCTATATATCAAAGTTTTGAAAAGACAACAATTTTTCCATAACGAAAAGATATTTGTAATATCCCTTCTATTTGTAGTATAATGTCAGATGAAAAAGGTATTTCAAAAGCTACCAAAACCATTGACGAACAATCCATCAATTATCGTGAGTTAGCTGAACTTTTTGAATCAATTGTTGAGAACACTTCTGATTTTATATTTCAAACTACATTAACTGGGGTATTCACTTATGTTAATCCAGCTTCTGAGAAAATTGCGGATTATAAACCTGAAGAAATGATTGGCAAACGTTTTACAAAATTTGTACCGAAAAAAGAACTGCCAAGATATCTATTAAAAATTAAGGAAATGGTTAAAGGAAAAAAAATTGATAGTTTTGAAACTTATATAATTCATAAAGACGGGCATCTTATTCCTGTAGAATTTTCTGGAAACATGATAAAAATTCGAAATAAATCATACATCGTTGGGGTTATGAGGAACATTACTGAGCGTAAATTGGCAGAAGAAAAACTACGGCTGAGTGAAGAGCGTTTTAGAGATATAGCGTTTAGTATGGCAGATTGGATTTGGGAAGTTGACAAGGATGGAATATATACTTTTGCTTCAGGGAAGGTAAAAGAAATTCTTGGATATACGCCAGAAGAAATTATTGGAAAAACACCTTTTGATTCAATGCCAGAGGATGAGGCAAAACGTGTTGGCGAGATATTCAAAGAAATATCTTCTGAAAAGAAACAAATTGTTGATTTGGAGAATTGGAACCTGACTAAACAGGGAGGAAATATTTGCCTTCTGACTAACGGCGTACCGCTACTTGATGAAAGCGGTAATCTAATAGGTTATCGTGGTGTGGATAGAGATATTACCAAGCGTAAACTGGCAGAGGATGATATCAAGAGAACAAAAGAGTACCTTCAAAACATAATTAATAGTGCCTCTGAGATTATAATTGCATTTGATACAAATAACAGGGTAACTACTTGGAACAAGACAGCAGAACTAATCACAGGATACAAACAAAGGGAGGTTCTTGGAAGGAAAATTAGCTACCTTAATACATTTGTAAATTCCGATGACTTAACTGGCTATATCAATGATGTTTTTAATGGTTATACCCAACCCTTTGAGGACGTTACATTGCAGCCTAAGACAGGTGCACGGAAACTAGTTCGTGTGTCAGGTTCAATCATAAAGGGCAATGCGAATGAAAATAGTGGTGTTCTATTAGTCGGGAAGGATATAACACGTGATAGTGAACTGCATGGGAAGCTTATTCCAGGAAACAGTTACATATGCATTGATGAAAAAGCCGAGTCTTCATTAGTCTTGTTCAAGGATTTGGCAGTTTCTGGATTAGATGGTCTTTATGTTACTAGAGCCAATCCCGAAGAAATTAAAGATATGTTTCCATCAGTAGATGTTGAGGTGATTTTACTCAGTGAAGATAAAACCAATGGCTTTGAATATGTTAGGGATATCGATGGTCTGGTTGCTAAGATTAAAAGGTTTGCAGAGAAAAAATCTAGGCCACTGATACTTCTTGATAGAGTAGATTTCCTCCTATCTATTTTTTCCTTTGAGGAATTCATCAAAGCATTGTACAGAATTAACAATATTCTTGGAAGTCACAATGCTGTTTTGCTTGTGCGCCTTAACCCTAATTCTGTTGATAAGAGGCAACTGGAACTTATTAAAGAAGAACTGTTGCCGTTGCCAAGTCAAAAAATTGAAGACATTGAACTTGAAGATAAACTGTATGGAATCCTGAAGTTTATACAGAGACAGAACCAGAATAACATGTTGGTTTCCTATTCAAAGATAGTATATGAATTTTCTATATCTAAGGTTACAACTAGTAAGTATCTAAACTCACTTGGTGAAAAAGGCTTGGTTTTTATAGAGAAAAAGGGTAAATCAAAAACATTGCATGTCACAGAAAAAGGAAGAACCTTGTTACAGAGAAGGATAGCTATCTAAGTGAAAGTATTGAAACAAATAAAAGGTGTTTTTGTAGAAACCTCAAAATATCCTTGGTATGCTGCATACGGAAATTTGTAAACTTTCTAGTAAAATCAGATCTTCCTTGACGACTCATAGAATATCAAAAATGTTCAGTAGCCAACCAATTTTCTAGAGACAACAAAAATATTATCGACCTAAGCTTGATAATACCAAAGATATTGTGTATTAATAGTACAATATACTAAAAATGTGTATTTTATGATATTTTAATGATATTATTATCGTGTCTTATTCAAACATTCTGAAACTACCAGTGCGATTTTATCTATGTTCTCTATCACTTTCATAGGAACGTGCACTTCAGGAAAATAATATTACTCTAATAATAGAACTCTTTAAGTATTTTTCATATGATTATTCATATGATGCCAAAAAGAAAAATTCAGAGAACACCAAAAGGGCAATGGACAATAACCATACCAAAAGACTGGGAGGATATTCTAAAACTAAAACCTAAAG
>JAUWWG010000126.1 GCA_030616985.1 Thermoplasmatota archaeon | reverse complement strand
CTAAGGAAAACACTTGCAGTATTTGTGGTGTTATAATAGAAGCAGGTTTAGACCATTGTAATAATTGTAGAAATAAATATAGGACATAATTTTAAAGATGAATATTGTATGAAAAAATAAAAGGGATGGTTATGAAGAAGAAAATATGGACTCCATTTAAAATATGGAATGAAACTCAATGGTTTACAGATATTAATAAGATAATTTAAAAGTTTAGAAATAAGAAAGCCAAATAATTATAGATTTTTGAAGGAAATAAATGAAATGTCCTCTGTGTAAAAAAGAATTTGAAAGAGCCGAATTAAATATATGGGGTAAAAGGTTTTGTCCATATTGTTCTTTTGATTTAAGTTTGGAGGATTAAAATGAAATGCCCTATGGTATCTATTACTAGAGAACCTCAAGATTGTATAGAAAATAAATGCTATTTTTGGGACTTGGACCATAGTAAATGCAAATGGATGTAGACTAAATGAAAAAATTGGATTGCAAAGAATGCGGACATACAATGACACAGCATAGAAAATTTAAATACATATATTACTGCAACAATATCCTTTGTAAATTCTATAAGACATTTGTGATAAGCAAAGGAGGAAAAAAATGAATGGTGATAAAAAATTCAAGGAAATCTACGATAAATTTGGCGGGAGTTATGGTGACCTTATTTTAGAACATCTTAGAGTGCTTAATGAGTTAGAAAAATGTCGTCAGTTGCTTGATGAACAAACAAGTAAGAAATAAAAGAGATAAAATGAAAAAGGAAAAATGCTGTGGATGTAAACAATATTTCCCAAAAAATAGATTATTATTTGATTATAGTAGTGGTAATCATCTTTGTCTTAATTGTTACAAAAATCAATTTGCTGTAAAATAGAATTTTTTCCTGGAAGTAAACATCTTTCTATCCTCCCACAAACCATTGGGGTTGGTTTTTTACCTGGTAGAAACAAACTTGATTTTAGCTACAATGTAATCTCTATATCCAGTTTTTCTGAGAGGTCCTTGTAACGATTTCGAATGGTTACCTCTGTTATACCCGCCTTCTCAGCTATCTCACTTTGTGTTCTTCGTTCACCACAAAGTACTGATGCTATATAAATAGAGGCTGCAGCAATACCTGTTGGACTCTGCCCGCTGGTAAGTCCTCGATCTGTAGCTTCTTTTAAGATCTGCATGGTTTTTACTTGGACATCTCCATTGAGTTTCAATCCACCGCAGAACCTTGAAATGTAATCCTGAGGGCATGTTGGCATCAGTTTTAATCTCAGTTCACGAGCGATAAATCTATAATTTCTCCCAATATCTCTCTTCGGCATATTTGCTATTTTACTTATTTCATCAAGCGTACGGGGCACATGACACTGTCTACACGCAGCATACAATGCTGCAGCGGCAATACCTTCTACGCTTCTGCCTCTAACCAAGTTCTTTAACGCCGCCTTTCTGTAAATCATAGCGGCAGTCTCCCTTACATTCCTTGGAAGACCCATAGCAGAGGACATTCTGTCAATTGCAGAAAGAGCAAGTGCAATGTTTCTCTCTGCAGCATCACTAATCCTGATTCTTTTCTGCCATTTTCTTAATCTATATAGCTGTGCCCTATTTCTCATTGGAATAGATTTACCGTAAGAATCACGGTTTTTCCAACCAATCATTGTACTGAGGCCTTTATCATGAATCATATAAGTCATAGGTGCTCCAGTGCGGGCTCTCTTCTCACGTTGTTCACTGTCAAATGCACGCCATTCAGGACCATAGTCAATTAAATCTTCTTCAATAACAAGACCACAATCATTGCATATCAACTCTGCTCTGTAATTGTCTCTATTAAGATGTGCACTCCCGCATTCAGGACATATAGCAGTTTCTTCTATTTTTTGTTTCTTTTTACTTGTCATTTTAAATCAAACCTACTGATATTGTGAAACCACCTTCTGAAAGGGAGGTGTTGGAGAGAGTGCCGATGGTTTCATGGAGGGAGGAAGATGAAAAAAATCGAAAACATTGGCAATTGCACGCTCTCCCCAACTTTTCAAGTCTCAAGCTTATTAGTTTCTTTTCTTAGTCAGATTTTATCTACTTTCGATAAGGTTTTTAAGTTCGGATATATCACCTTTGATACCTTCAACTTCTTCTAATTTTTCTTGTTCAAAGTCGTTCAATATCTCGGATAAATGCGTTGTAGTTTTATAGACATTACGTGGTCTGCCTTTTCCTTTCCTTTTAAGAACCTGCTTTTTTATCCATTTTCTTCGTCTGAGTTCTTGCATGACCAGGCTTACTTCAGGCTGTCTAAGATTTGCTCCCTGTTCAATGTCAGCACTGTAGCACTCATCAACATGTGAAAGATACATTAATGTTTTAGCGAGATTTTTCGACATCCCAAGCTCTGCGAATAGTCGGGCTGCCTTCCTATCGTTTTTAGTCAATACAAACGATTTTTTTCGGTTCATATTTTTCCACTTATTTTTCTTTATCGTTTAACGTTCATCGTTAAACGTAAGTACACAGTGCATTAGTAATATATAAATCTTTCTATTTAACGTTAAACGATAACTATTAAATATACTTTATATTATATGAGTATACAAGGATGGAAAAAGTATGACTGCAAGCAAAAAAATTATCGAACTCGAAGGGCAGCGGGGTGCACTGCAGATCATGTTGGTTTTGCAAAGAAACGGAGAAATACTATACGGAAAACTATACAACAATAAACCGCTTATAGAAATAAGCAATAATTCAACGGCAAAAAGAGCATTAGAACTACTCCTAAAACATGACCTCATCAATGAAAGAGGAATAGATGGTGGAAAAGCAAAATATTATTGTCTCACAGACAAGGGTACTCGTTTCGCTAATCATATCAGCGAGATGGAAAAAATATTAGAGGAAAAAATATAAACGAGAGAATGTTTTTGGCTTAAACTAAGATAAATGTAGCAGAGAAATTAAAAAAAAGAGAACTATACGGTGATAACATAGAAAATAATGAATACCAGAAATGGGAGAACTCAATAGAAGGAATACTATATGATCTTCAAATGATAGGAGATGCGACTGCTGAAGACGATAGAAATAAAATTTTAATTGCAAAAACACTAGTAGCACTACCAGAAGAAATAAGAAATAAAGTTTTATCTGAAGTATTGTTTATTCTTTTGGAAGTATATGGAATAGCAGGTTGTTTATCTATTCCTGTTCCGAAAGGTTGTAAAAATATAGAACAACCGTTTATATTATTAAATTTTAGTTTAATCGAAAAGCAATCAGAAGATTGTAAGATGGATTTTATTGTTCATGAAATAGCGCATTTTATTTTAGGACATCATAAATCAATGACGTATGACCCATTGGCGGAAAGAAAAGCAGATGATCTAGTTGAAAAATGGGGTTTTAATCGGGTATATAGTGATTATGAACAATTTGAAAGACTGGCAAAAATAAATCAGAAAAAGCAAAAATAACTCTCTGCCGTGTTTTTTCTCGTTTTTGATATAGTATCCTTCAAGAGGAGTGGTTCTTGTGTCGTTATAAAATTGTAACTGGAGAAATTAAAAAGTAAAATTTGAAGATATTTATTGTGCAAAACCCTAGTAAATAAATCTCTTTTAGTCGAAAATGTTATAATATTTATCCTTATCGAAAAATTTATGGCATGCTAATGCATATCATATAATGTAGGGAGGTATAAAATTATGAAAAAGAAAATCTTGATATTTGTAATTATAATTTTATTAATATCTACCTGTTTTAGCACTATTTCATTTACCGAAGAATTACCTTTAAATACATTATCTCCAACTGTTGAGATAACATATCCTACAGACGGAGCTGAAATTACAGAACAATATATTGTTGTTGAAGGTAATGCTTATGATGAGATGGGTTTAAATTATTATCAATGGACTTGGGAATGGTCAGAAGGTTCTCAATCGGGTGATCAAGAAATAGACCCACCAGTTGAATATTATGATTTTCAAATTGATATTGGTCCTCTCGTTGTTGGTGAAAACACAGTAACTGTAACTTTTTTTAATACAGAGGGAGGTTCAGGTTCTGATTCTGTAACGTTTTTTTATGTGACAGATGATAATGACCCTCCTGAAGTAGTTATTACTTATCCTGAAGAAGATGATGAGTTTGATGAACCAGAAATAACAGTTCTGGGTTATGCAGATGATCATGGTGGATCAGGTATTACAAAGCTATTTTGGATTCATAAATGGGAAGATGGACAAGACTCAGACGCAGAATACTATGATATTCCTCTAAATTATATTACCTATTCAATTCCAGTAATCTTAAAGTTAGGAGAGAATGTGATTACAGTAAATGCTATGGATTTAGCTGGTAATTTTCTCTTGGATCCTCCTAGTATAACTGTATTTTATACGGTTTCAGGAGATGAAGGTTTACTTATTGACTCTGTTTTTCAACCAGTTCAAACAGTATACCCTCATGACCCTATCTATGGTAATGATATAAGAGGAGGTCCTTGCGGGTGGACTTGTGATCTTGATATGATAGCAGGAAAAAACACCTTTTTATTTGGCTATCCTTATAGCGAGAGAGAAAAAATAAAAATAACTGCACATAATAACTACAAGACTGTTAAAACTTTTAGCTTCGTATTTATGATTCACCCAGATGGCAAGGTTATTTGGAGATCAGATCTGGTAACTTTAGAAGCTGGTGAAAAAAAGACCTTTATCTATGATGCTCCTATACCTGAAAAACCGTTCCAATGGGATATTTGGGGTGATTCTGATAAATCGAAAATTGGCAGTGTTGATTTATTTATCGATCCGAAATATACTAAACCTCCAGCTGACTGCAATTGTATTCGCGTTGAAGAATACATGTTGATAAGGAAAACCCATGACTTAAAGGTCTTGTTCGTTCCATGGAGATTCATCGATGGGCCTCATTTTCCACCTGATCTTAAAACGCCACGTAAAGTTACCGATTTTGATAATTGGAGATGGAATACACTTGAGCCATGGTGGAATGCAATATATCCAATAAGAGAAAATGGAGTTGACACTGATTACGGTTCTAACTTACAAGGTGGGATTGTTATGAAATTGTCTGATGGTTCCACAAGACTTATAGAATGTTTATGGGATTTACAGACGCTAAAGCCTAGGGATAGGAAACTGTTTATTTTACATTGTTTTAAGTGGGGTGCAAAAGGATGTTTAACTACTGGATATGACAGAGTTGTATTTTTAGTGCATCCTGACATTCTTGAAGCTGTTGTGGGTAGAAAAGTACTTGGATGTGCCTCATTTTCTGGGCACAGAAGCAATTATAAATATGGTGTGTTAGTAGATTGGAACAATCGAGAGGATACTGCAGTTCACGAAGTTAGTCATACTTATGGTTTACATGATAATTACATTTATGATAAGATTACTAACAAAATCACCTACATTGGAGATAATGCTCCAGGCTATTGGGTTAATCGTAAATGGGACGTACCTGTATCTGCCTATGATTTAATGGCAGCTGTTAATGATTTAATGGATGCTTACAAAGTGAAAACGTGGATTAAAAAACCAAATTTCAAATTTTTATATTGGAGATTTAGTCATTATAGAGATCCCGAAGTCTTAGGTATTTCAGGATTCATTGATAAAAATGAAACAGTGGAGCTTCACCCATGGTATAAGATGGATGAAGGGTATATTGATTTAGAATGGAACACAACAGGAGATTATCTAGTAAAGGTTTATGATGATAACAATATATTGCTTGGTGAGGCTGGTTTTAATGTGAGTTTCGTAATGAGTGTGGACGATATAGGTGACATTGAGTTTAATCAAACGATTTTTGCTTTCCGAGTAGAATGGATTAATGGTATGCATTGGGTAGACATAGTTAATACTACATCCAACGAGATACTCGCAACAAGAACAGCTACATTAAACATACCGCAAATATCCATAATATCGCCTTCGCCAGGAGAAACACTTAAACCAGAATTTTGCGAAATAACCTGGGATAGTAATGATCTTGATGGAGATGATTTAACATATTCTATTTACATCAGGAATGAAAGTGAAGTTATGTGGTTTCCGATAAATCTAGAATGTACCGATAATTCATGGACAGCTAATTTTACTACTCTACCAAAAGATGGCTACCAGATCAAAGTTCTTGCAACAGATGGTTGGAACACTGCCGAGGACATCGTTGATTTTCAAATCAAAAAAGGAAAAGCAATCAATACTAATTCATTTTTCCTTCAATTCCTTGAGAACCATCCACACCTGTTCCCACACATTAGAATCCATTCTTAGAAGTACTCTTGATGCAGATCATGTAGATCTAACAGAGAAACTCATTCTCGG
>JAUWWG010000057.1 GCA_030616985.1 Thermoplasmatota archaeon | reverse complement strand
TCCTCTACAAGTGGAGAGATAATTTTTGATGTAATATGTCTTTCATCCATTTTTCCCACCCAAATCTACAATTTATAAACAACTATTGCCTTATAACCCTGTTTATATCTGTAAAAGATAGGGGTGACGGGAGACAAAAGGGGTTTTAAACGATTATCCCTCTCTATTCACTCCGAGAGAAAAGTGTTTAATTAAAAAAAGGAAAAAGAAAGGTAGAGGTTTTTGTGAACTATTAGTATAGCCCCAGCAGTTGTTGTAACAGTGGGAATAGATGTGGATGCTGTTCAAGGAACCAGTAGAACCATTGGAAGATAGATTTACTTTTTGGAAATGAAATATGCTAATGTAGACAACAAGAAACATATAACTTGGATAAAGTAATTTTTTTTCTACAACGATATGGATTGCTTGTAGCTGTAAATTAAAAAATAACTGGAAAACTTATTATTTTTTAGAATAATATTTGCTCCATCTAACCCTTCTAGGAACACGCTTTAATTTTAGCATATTTTTATGGCACTTATTCTTGCAGAAATGCATCACTGTACCATCTTTTTTCACGTAAATTTTACCAGTGCCTGGTTCTATTTCGTTTCCACAGAATAAACAAGTTCTTCTCTCGACCATAAGATAATACCTCTAACGTGGCCCACCTAGCCGTTTCGCCTCTCTTTGGGTTTCACTCAACATCAAGACATCACCAAGTTGTACAGGTCCAATTACATTTCTGGTAATGATTTTACCTTTGTCTATGCCATCCAAAACCCTTACCTTTACTTGGGATGCTTCCCCAGCCATGCCAGTCCGGTCAATGATTTCTACAACTTCACAAGGAGTTCCTTCTACCATAGTTTAACCCTGTTTTTTCAATGCATCTATCTTTTTAACAATATTTTCAATACTGGCTTTGTCTTTACCAGGATTAATAATAGCCACTGCAGCTGTACCGACATGTAAACCTGCAGAGCTGCCTAGCTCTTCTTTGCTTGGAACATATGCATAGGGAGTATTTTTCTCCTCGCATAAAATAGGCATGTGAGCAAGAACTTCTTCAGGTGTGACATCCTCGGCCATTACAACAAGTTTTGCTTGTCCGCGCTCAACCTGTTTTGTTGCCTCGTTTGCACCTTTACTTATCTTGCCACTATCTCGAGCTTTTTCTACAAGATCATAGGCTAAATCCTGTACTTCCTTTGGTGTCTGAAATCTTACATATATCGCCATATTTTTTAGCCTCCTTTTGAAGCTTTCACAGATATTTCTCTCTGGAAATGTAAAGTTGGGAATGTGGGGCATATATAAAAACCTTTTTCAGAGATACAGGATGGAACTTCACTATTGTTGCTCATAGTGGCAGAGGTATTCTTTCAACCTCTAGTCCATCAGCAGTGGGATATTCTTCTACCATGTAACAATCAAGCCCACGTCCTTTAAGCTCAGGAGAAATTTTTTCAAGAATCCAAAGCCCCAATTCTATACGTTTTTTTTCACCATTAAGAAAAATATGTTCATCTCCTACATTGAATTCCTGCTTTATTGATTCATAGAGTTCCTGTAAAGGCATGTTTTTTGTGTAAATCACGCCCTTGAGCAGAGTTCCATCGTCACTTATAACTTCATGAGCTTTGACTATATTTTTTGCCCTTCGTTTAATCCTGTTTGTGAGTTGAATGCCATCTTTGAACGAAGATGAACAGTAGTGAACACCGATTTCAAAATCCTTATCGACGACCATTGTAAGGACATTATTTGCAGATTCCTGGCTACCTATGACTGCAGCCGAAATATCGTCTTTCACCGAGTATTCTCGACAATTTAAATTGTCAGCATTTCTCTCAGAATATTCAAGCTCGTTTAAATTGATCCAGTTAATGCCCATGTCATTTGCCCATTCCACTAAGGAAAACATCTCCTGGTCCATTCTCGGCATAGATGGAATCTCAATAGCAACATCAGCACTGGTTTCTAATGCAGTTTTAATCGCATGAGTTATTGGGCTCTTGTTCATGTCACTCCAGTGTTTTGGTACTGGGTGAAATCGTATCTCATCAAGACCTGCAGACACCAGATCATAAACGTGTTTTCCATTTTTGACAGCAGAAGTATATAGATGGATGTGAAAATCTGCTCCAAATGTATCTTTGAGTAAGGAAATATAATTCTTTGTTCTTTTCCAAACAACAAGAGGGTCTCCCCCTGTGATACCTGCACCGGTAGCATCGATGTATTTTGCCTCATTAATCAGTTTAGCGATATCGTTTTCATTATCAAGCTCCCATTCATCAGCAAAAATACGATCCTTTCCACCTTTCTCGAAACTAATGGGGCAATAGAAACATTTGGCAGGACACAAACCTGTAATTAGTACCACTAGTTTTGAACCATTTGCACACATTTCACATGCAGGTGAAAGTGGAGCAATGTATGTGCTTTCATTGAGCCACTGTGTAATTTCTCTCATTTTTTATTCCAAACCTGTGGAAGTTATTGCAAAAGAAGCTTTTTTCCCCTCTGGTCGGGATCTGTGTTTTATAATCGTTGCCTGTCGTTTTCCAACCCCTGTTTTTCCAAGTTTAATTATTGTCTTTACCATATGCTCAGTGTCTCTATTTGTAAATGGTTTTATATCGCCGCTTTTATCAGTATATACCTGTTCAGCTACAATTACATAAAGTTCTTCCTTTCTTGCTGCTATTTGTAGATTTGCTATTTGTCTGATAAAGGAACGCATCGTACTTTCTTTATCATCTTCCAGATTAATACGATAAAATAGGTTTATTGTATCGACAACAATGAGTCCGACCTCGCTTATATTGATGGCGTTGTTTATCATTTTTTCCTGTTCGTCAAGCGAAGATGGACTAAAAAATAAAATATTTGAAAGTATACTTTTGCTATCATACTCTTTACACATTTGATCTAATCTTTCTAAAGATACCCCCTCACTATCAATATAGGCAACTTTTTTTCCTTTAGATGCATATTCTCTAGATGCCTGTAGGCAGAGATTTGTTTTTCCACTACCTGCCTCACCATGTATCTCAGTAATTGCATTGCCTTCTATTCCCCCACCCAAAAGATCATCAAGAGGTTTGCATTTGAGCTGTAAACGTTCCATCTTAGGTTAGTCAGTGGAAATAAGAATAAAAATGTTTTTAGTGGTTTGAAACAGGTCAAAATTATGAAATCCGATCTTTGAAGATACATGCCTTGCAGATGTCCTGAGACGTGGGCTCACCACATTCCCTACAACTATTCAACCCAACTGGGGGAAATTTATCAAGCAACATCTCTCGGATGCTGTCATAGCTGTTTAAAATACTGTGTCTTGTACCAGGGTTCCTATATTCTAGATCATCGACTATATCGCGGAAAACTCCACGATACGCACGGATAGAATAAGGACATTCGCCATCATGATATTCCATGTTTTTTAATATGGCATATAATGCAACTTCTTTCTCTGGAATTACTCTGAGTGGAAACATGCGGGGGATAAGTCCTGGCTGAATTTTTTTATGGGGGCCCAATCTTGCCAGTTTCTTTACATCCCCGTTAACAAAATTCATCAATATGGACTGAGCCATATCGTCCAAATTATGACCTGTGACAAGCTTATCTACCCCAAGTTCCTTTGATTTCTTATTTAGACATAAACGTCTAAAAACCCCACAGTAACTGCACTCACCCAGTTCGTCATGTTTGGAAGCAATTTCATCCATTGTCTTTCCAACCATGTCTTTGAAAGATACAATGTAGTGCTCTATCCCAAGTTTTTTGCAGTTTTCACTGGCAATATTAATGCTTTCATCCCGGTATCCTTTTATCCCCTCATTAACGGTTATAGCAATGATATCGATTTTCTCCCTTTTTGAAAAAATATCATTAGTAACATGAAGTGCAACCATGCTGTCCTTTCCACCAGAAATAGCTATTCCTATCTTGCAATTATCTCCTGTCCTTCCTTGTTTCTTAATATCCTTTTTAACTCTCTTTTCAAAATACCGAATAAAATGATCCCTGCATAGATGTGTGCCATTGTATCGGATAAACGTCACTGCGGATTTACTGCATTTACTACATGTCTTCGTCATCAAGGAGTAGAATGTTTACCAGATAAAATAGTTTGTTGACTAAACAAGACCATCTGTTCGTATTTCAAATGCTATGATCGGATGTTCTAAGTCAAACCCGGTGATTGTCTTTGGGTGGAGTTCACCAAAAAAACCAATCTCTTTGTTGTCACAAATAACTGATGCGCATCTGCCTTTTACAAAAGCAGGATGACCCTTATCATTGATGCTATATTTTGCTCCGATGTCTCTCATCACACCATCTACAATTGATTTACACCCAGTGAAGTTTGCCTTAGCATCTATTTTAACAGCGGCGAGATGATACTTATTTTTAAAATGTTCATCTGCTATCACACCAAGCTCAAAAATTTGTTGTGGCAATGGATGGTGTCTATTCTCGGCCAATATTTTCAAAATAGATGGAAGAAGACTCACGCGCAGACATGAATACTCTTCACCTATCGGGTTTTCAATTTCGACTCGTCCACTTGGCTCTAAACCCATTTTCTTGAATTCATCTTGCTCATTTGAAATGGTAAAGGTAGTAACTTCGTTAAAGCCCAGGCCGATCATAATACTTCTAAGCCCATCATAAAGATCATGTCTTGGTAAAGTCTTACCAAATGTTAACGCCTTGGGAAAATCCGTTTCAAATCTATCAAAACCATATCCAACAGATACATCTTCAACAAGATCTATGTCATGCAGAATATCTGCCCGCCATGCAGGTATTTCAACATTAATTTTATCCCCTTCAATTTTTTCTGCATTATGCCCCATTTTCCTAAGACAATCCATTATCTCTTCTCCATTCATATTTGTCCCAAGAACCTTATTTACGTAATTTACTGATAGACTTCTTTTAATGGGAGATAGATCAGGCGAAACTTGAGAATCCTCACAATACTTGATTGTTGTACTGAAAATCTGCCCACCTCTTTCAGCAAGTGCAGTTGTCACAATGTTTAATGCATAATTTACTGCCTTCTTATCAGTTCCAGTAACATCAATAAACAAATCTGTTGTAAATGGTGTAACTTCTGTCAAAGATCCATTAATTATTGGAGGGAACGAGAGTACATTATTATTTGAATCAACAATCAAAGGGTATTTATCAAAACCATCTAACAAATGTGCATAGTCGGCTCCCTTTTCATGGCGTGTAAGTATCTCACGTAATGTCATTGATTCAATCTTAGTCAATGGAACAAATTCGACAGAATCTGGATCAACTGCTTTATACGTAAAGGGAGGCTGTACGGGCTCAAAATTATGAACTCCAATAGCAATCTTTTTCCGGTTCCTACCAATTCCAAAGTGAAGTTTCTCTTGCATATCCATCAGTGATGCTATTAGTTCATCAGTCATAGTAACATTTTTTACAAGAGCGGTAGTCACAAAGGGTCTTACTTCCTTAACGGATGGATCGACATTCAATATTATATCAGATTTTTCAATATGATATTTTTTCAATCCTGTTTCAAAACCAAAAAAAGCTCTTGAAGCACGAGAAATTCCTTCGACAGACGTAAGATCTGGCCTATTTGGAAAAAACTCGATACTTATTGTATCTCCTTCTACTTTATCCAAATCAGCCCCAATCATCGGCAATCGTTCTATCAGTTCATCTTTTGAGATTTCATATCCAAAAAGCTTAAGATAGTCACTATAATCAAATGTTACAACTGGCATACAGGCCATGGAATATGTTTTTGGTATATTTGGTTTTGGTGAGATTAGGATTTGTGAAACTGGCCGATCTGCTCAATCGAAATGCTTCACAAAGCACCCCCTAATATTTTATCTATTATGTTTTCAATTTTTGTTCATATACACCCCCATAAGAATTTTATAACATATGCTTATAACCTTGCTCAATGAATCAAGAGGAGATAAAACAGCTTGTAGAAAAAAATGACATACATTGGATACAAGCACATTTCACTGATTTATTTGGTAGGTTAAAAGTATTACACATTTCGACTGATAACTTTATAAAAGAAGATATGCTTAATCGCGGGTTTGGTTTTGATGGCTCTTCGGCAGGATTTGCTGATGTCGAGAAATCAGACATGATTGCCATGCCAGACGCTGAAACCTTCCTTGTTTTGCCTCATGAGAAAAATGAAGCGAGAATATTAGCTGATATATATGATACTTCACTGCTGCCATCACCTGTTGATCCAAGGTATGCTTTAAAAAAGGCGGTAGAAAATGCGAATAATTATGGTTTTGATGACGTTAAAATATCGCCAGAGATGGAATTTTTTGTATTGGATGAAAATAAAAGAGATTTTTATGAAATCAACGAAAATGAAGGGTATTTTTGCCCCTCTCCGTTAGATGATGCAAAAGAATACAGGAGAACTTTATCTAATCTACTAATGAACAGTGGATATAATATAAAATATCATCATCATGAAAACGGCAGGTGCCAACATGAGATTGAAATTAAATCTTTAGAAGCAGTTGACGCAGCTGATTTCTGCATCTATTTCAAATATCTGGCGAGAGAGGTTGCAAGTCTTGATAACCTGCAAGTGACATTTATGCCGAAATTGTTTTCGCAAGAAGCAGGAAACGGAATGCACGCACACATATCGCTATACCACAGGGGAAAAAATGTATTTCTTGACGAAAATGATGGATATAATCTAAGCCAAACAGCACGATATTTTATTGGTGGCATACTTGAACATTCAAAAGGTATGACTGCACTAGCTAATCCAACAGTAAACTCATATAAAAGACTGATACCAAATTTCGAGGCGCCAGTGCACATTGCATGGGCACAACACAACAGAAGTGGTTTGATAAGAATAGCTGCTAGGAAAAATATTGATGTAGAAATTAGAAACGCAGATCCATCTGCAAATCCATACCTCTTTTTTGCTGCTATGATTCATTCAGGCCTAGATGGCATAAAAAGGAAAATCGTATATGAACCAGTTGAAAAAAATACCCATAAGATGACCAAAGAAGAATTAAAAAATTGTGGAATAAATAAATTGCCGACTAATTTACTTGAGGCACTTGACGAATTGGAAAAAGATGATGTTCTCAAGCAGGCAATGGGAAGAGAATTGACAGAAATATATGTAGAGAAAAAGAAAGAAGAATGGCATCGATATATGTCTGAAATAACAGATGTAGATTGCAAATTTTATTTCAATTGCTAATCTCTCTTTTTATCTTTAACTTGTATTTTCATCACGATATACTTATTTCATAGTAAAAATGGGGATAAGATAAAGCAAAAGTAAGGGTAGATCAGTTATTTTTCAATGAAATATATACTTCGATTCAAAATTTTGAATATTCAACAGCCTTAAATAACTATTAATATATTTTGATAATCCGATTACTGGAGTTAAAAAGTATGATTACAAAAACAGTTGAATGTCCGGGGTGTAAAGCCCATATTTCCGTTGAGGGTGATCCAGGGGAGAAAATCTTAATTTCTTGTCCTAATTGTGATTTGAATGGTCGTTATACTATCCCTGGTGCTAAAACAGAAACTGGTTCTGTTTGCATTGAGATAAACAATCTTACTAAGATTTATAAGGATGTAAAAGCGGTTAATGGGGCTTCTTTTAATGTTCGTAAGGGCGAGATTTTTGGTTTTCTTGGCCCTAATGGTGCTGGTAAGACTACAACGATTAAGGCCATGCTTGGTTTGATTAATATGAACGGCGGTCAGGTTAAAATCAATGGTTTAGATATCACAAGAGATGGTGTTAAGATTAAGGAAGATCTTGGTTTTCTCCCTGAACGTGTTTCTTTCTATGAGAATCTTACTCCTGTGCAAACACTTAATTTCTTTTGTGAGTTAAAAGGTGCAGATAAAAGTATTGTTCCCATTCTTTTAAAAGATGTTGGTCTTGAGGATGCATCTAATAGGAAGGTAGGAACTTTTTCTAAGGGGATGGTTCAGCTTTTGGGTGTTGCACAGGCCCTTATTGGACATCCTTCGACTTATATTCTTGATGAACCGATGTCTGGTTTAGATGCCAGGTGGGTAAGAATTATTCGTGATAAGATCAAGATGCTAAACGAACGAGGTGCAACAATTATGTTTTCATCTCATATTCTTAGTGAGGTTGAAAACCTTTGTGACAGAGTAGCTATTATCAATAAAGGCAAGATAATTGCTGAAGATACAATCTCCAATTTGAGTAAATATCTGCATATGAAACCACGTCTTGAAATTACAATTAAAGATCTTAATGGAAAAGTGCCAGATGTTATCAATAATCTTGATGGTTTAGAAAATATTTATGTAAAAGGTGATTCTCTATTTCTCACATGTGTTTCTTCATTACGTAGTAAAGTAGTAACCACTCTTGAAGATGCTGGTTTTAAGATTATTGATATGAGAACTTTTGAGCCTTCACTTGAAGATGCTTTTGTTAAATTAATAGAGGGTGATACATAATGGATGGTTTTAATCCAAAAGCGGTATTTACTATTGCAAAAAAAGAGTTCATGGATAATATTAGAAATAGATGGGTTATTTTGTTGACAATTATTTTTGTGCTTTTAATACTTATTTTTTCGTATGTTGCAGGTGGACAAACAGGCGGTGAAGAAATATTTGGAGGCATGCAAAATACAGTTTTTGGGCTTATGGGTATTTCATCATTGCTGATCCCACTAATTGCACTTATTCTTGGTTTTTCCACAATATCTGGTGAGGCAGAAAGTGGAGCATTATATGTTGTTTTATCATATCCTATTAGACGCATAGAAGTACTACTTGGTAAACTTCTTGGACTTGGTTCAGTAATTGTTGTATCAGTTTTTCTTGGATTTGGTCTTGGTGGGATAGCAATAGCTGCAACAGTAGGTCCAGAATCCTGGGTAGGTTATATAGGATTTATGTTGCTGAGCATATTTATGGGATTTATATATTTGAGTTTATCAATTTGTATTTCTGCTTATTGTAAAAGACGTATTACATCCATTGGTGGAGTACTTTTAGTATTCTTCTGGGGAATGATTTATGGAACTGTGTTTATAGCTATTTTGTATGCTACTGGTTCTAGTATTGAGGATTTTATGACTGGGAATATACCCGACTGGTTTTTTAATTCTGTAGTCTTTAGTCCGGGAGATTTGCACCAAACAGCAGTTATGAGAGTGTTTGGAATGGTAACGATTGACGCAATGGGAATCTCAGTCACAATACCTGAGTTTTTAAGCATGAATCCTTTACTGGTTGTTCATCTAATATGGTTTATAGTTCCTTTATTCCTGGCATACTTCTTCTTTAAAAGGAGAGATATTTGAAACTACATAATTGTGATTTTTTACATTTTAAATTTACAGGAGAAAACATGTATAGAATGGCCCCAAATAACGGTTCGAATCCCAACGCGGGCGTAATATTATTAAGCACGGTAAATAATAACATATCGCTCTTTTTGACAACATTATTGGTCCAACATTAGGAAAATGAACGAAATTACCACTTCAATTACTTTTTGTTCCTAAAGATTTGATGACGTCAATACCACTTGCAGCGAGTAAACGCATCATATTAGCTTTTCTTTTAATGCCTTTGTTCGATGCAAGTAATTTAGTAACAATTCGGAGTTTATCGATTTTTGATAAGCTTCTTTGTCCATCTAATCGAAAATCCTGCAGATTAATATCAAAATTGATTGAACTGTCATCCAGCTTTCCACGGATAACTTGAATATATTCCACCGTATCTTTTGTGGTTTTAAAAATCCAACTTATAGGAGGCATTCCATCATTTCTTAAAGAGAGTTGGATTTTCTGTTCACCAAGCAAATTTAAAAATCTGGACATTTCAATAACATTGTGCATACCAACTTTCTTGGTATATTTCTTGATTTCTGGATCGGGTGATGCATCTAGAAACTCTCTTGCATGTTGACTAAAATTGCCTTCTTGAAGTTGTAATCCGGCATCTACTGAAAATTCAAGATTATGCATTCTATCAGTAATAAATTTCATCAATGGTTTTTTGGTCTTGTTTTTTATCACACCCATCCGTTCTTTTTCAATGAATCTATCTATTGTCCAGAATTTTGCCATACAAATTGATGCCAGTTCTTCAATTCGTTCACCTGAAAGATGCTTGGTTTTGAATACGGAATGCATTTCATCAAATCTATTCCAATCAGTTTCAAAGATTAAACCCTGGGAATCTAATTCCTCATAGAATTTTGTTCCAGGATAGGGTGTAGCAATGCCATATGCCGAACTTGTAAGCCCAAGCTTTTTAGCGTAAAGCGGAAATTGTAATATTTCTTCTTCAGTCTGATCTGGTAAGCCAATAACAAGCGTGCCACCTGCACTTCCACCCCATCTTTTAATATTATTAACTGCTTTAACGTGAACATCGGTTTTTAAACCTTTAGACGTAGATTTTATATCTCTCATAATTGGGCTTTCAATACCCATTTCAAAGCCATCAATCCCAGCCGCTATCATTTTTCGTACAATCTCAGGATGCTTCGCAACTGAATCCGGTCGTACCTTTACACCAAATCTTATGTCAAAATCATATGGAATCAACAGATCACAAAGCTGCTCAACGAGTTTAGGCTTTCCCATGAAATGTGGATCTGTGACCTCAATACTAATAGGTTTTTCGTCATGGAATTTAACTATTTCTAGAATCTCATTCATCACGTTCTCCGGGGAACGATATCGTTGAAGACTGCCACTCATACTAGGCTCACAACAAAAACTACATCGACCCCAGCAACCTCTAGACGTGGTAAGAACATCATGCTCTCTATCAGGCATTAACGTTGTATGATACTTATATCGCCTGAGATGCCGAGCTGGAAATGGTAGACTATCCAAATCTTCAATAAATTCACGATCAGGATTATGGATTACTTCATCATTTTCTTTATATGAAATACCATTAATGTTACTTGCATCTCCTTTGGTGACTAGATCCTGTATTGTACGTTCACCTTCACCCCGAATCACAAAATCTACTTGTGAATGTGAAAGCAATTCATCTGGAATTTCAGTAGGATGATATCCACCAAGAACTGTCATAATATCATGGTTTTTTGCTAATCGTGCGATTTCTAAGCCTTCACTATGTTCTGTTGCAGACATTGAAATTCCAACTAAATCCGGCCTAAGTTCATCTAAATATTTTTCAATAGTTTGTTGAATCGGTTTAGGTTCCATTTCTAAATCTATGATGTTGACTTCATCTACATCATTTTCAATATATGCAGCAATATATTCAAATCCTGTTGGAATTATATCAAATGCAAAAGAAAGACCATGTCTTCCAGATGGTTTAATCAGTAGAACTTTTTTGAATGACATCTTTACTTCACCAATGTTTTCGTATGTTTGATTTAAATATTTCTTAGTTTTTCACTTTTTTCTTGCCCATATTTTACCCATGTCTCATATGTTAAATCACCAAAGAAAAAGATGTCCAGTTCTTCTCTCCGTGTTTCAGTAGATTTGATAAAGAACATAATCTTCTTCATCAGGGCAAATGATTTGATTTGGAGTTAAGTCACGTCCTAGTGGCTTAGAGTGTTTTATCCACCCTATCAAAAAAGTGTATCTAAAAACAACTAAAATATCTTTGGTATTATCAAGCTTAAGTCAGTAGTATTTTTGTTGCCCCTGAAAAATTGAATAGTTGCAGAATATT
The DNA here is from genome assembly GCA_030616985.1 of Thermoplasmatota archaeon. Lineage (GTDB taxonomy): Archaea > Thermoplasmatota > E2 > DHVEG-1 > DHVEG-1 > JAUWWG01. The sequence goes on along the minus strand of JAUWWG010000057.1, from coordinate 1,537 downwards.
TTTGATATTCCATGAGTCGCCAAAGAATATCTAATATAGCTAAAAAGTTTACAAATTTCCGTATACAGCATACCAAAGATATTCTAGATTCTGGGAAAGAATAGCGTAGGGGCAAGATTTGAATACGTTTTTACTGGTAAAATATTCGTTAACATTTGGTTTTAAGTTATTAATGCAAGGATGATATTTTATATCTTTATCACAATATTGGTTTAATGAACAAGATTGGCACATTTCTTATGCTATCTCTTGATGATATAGCGATTGGTATTGCGTTAATACTCATTCTCTATTACCATATAGATTTGGATTGGTGTGTTTACCTGTTTATACTTCTATTTTTAGCAGTAGTTTTAGCAGTAAAATTTTACATTTTTTATCCACACTTTAGAAAACCTTTTACTGGAGTGGAGGGGATGGTTGGCTTATCTGGAAAAACACTTGAAGTATTAAACCCGTATGGGCAGGTAAAAATACGGGGAGAAATCTGGAATGCAAAATCACTGGAAGGAGTAGTCAATAAAGGAGAAAAAGTTGAGATATTAGATATAGAAGGGTTAGAAGTGTTAGTTCGTCCAGTAAAAAAATAGGAGTATCAAACGTAAATTTATCTGTTTAAAATCCCTGTTTTTCTCTCCTTGAAAGTAAGGGATTTTATCAACATGTAAGATGAAGTAATGCTACCTTCTTTTTATCCTTCAATTCATTATAAGTTTTACACGCTTCTTCTGTTTCTTTAGCTATCAACCTGATTCCTTCTGATTCTAAGAATTTCCTTGTTTCTTCTGGAACTTTCATTAAACCGTCTGCTCCCGTTCCGACAATCAAAACCTCAGGTTCATACGTTAGAACATCATATAAATCTTCTATCAGTAACAGATGACTGCTCTTCCTCCACCAACTATCATCTATCTTATCTGGATATAAAATAAGATCTGATGTATATGTTTTGCCATCAATTACAATTCTCCCGAAGGAGTAAGATTCTATCGTATCAGGTTCCTCCTAATATCAGACAATGTTTATTCAATACTTGCGCTTCTTTGTAGAATGCAGTTTAGATTTAGCCATCCTTTCATGAAGTTCTTTTATTCGTTTTTCCACATGTCTTGCATAGGCATCTGACATAATTCACCTACTTTAACTCTACAAATTCATTATTTGTCTCTTCTTGTTGTTCTTGATTTACTTCATCCTCTTTAATTTTTGGCATAATAGCACCAATTATTAGAATAATAAAACCAATAAAAATCAAAGGGAATGAACAGACAAATCCAACGCCTAATGTAACGAACGTAAAAATTGTACCAACAACCATTAAAACAATACCAATAGTTATGACTTCTTTTCTCAAATTATTATTCTCCATTCAAATCTACAATCCCAAACCGCCTTTTCAAGAGATGTCCTTGAATTTTTCTGAAGCAGGCACTCCTCCAGTTCCCCAATTTGATTTTGGAATTTCATGTACGATTACTTCTACAGCATGCTCAGGAACGCCTAAATCTACAAAGACTTTTGTTATTTCTTGAATCAC
>JAUWWG010000036.1 GCA_030616985.1 Thermoplasmatota archaeon | reverse complement strand
GGTAGATTGTTGCCTGTGGAACACCTGAAGAAGTAGCGCAAAACAAAAGAAGTTATACTGGTGAAATTCTAAAACCTATCTTTTTTGAAAGGAAGGAAAAATGTTTGATACAATGAATCTTCCGACAGACCCAGGATGCTATCTCTTTAAAGATAAAAATAGTAAAATAATCTACGTTGGTAAGGCAAAAAACCTAAGAAAACGAGTTAAAAGCTATGTTCAAAAAAATGATTTGGATGCTAAAACTCAAAGTCTCATAAAACATGTTGAATCAGTTGAGTACATTGCAACAGATAATGAAGTTGAAGCATTTATTTTAGAAAATACACTTGTTAAAAAATATCAACCCAAGTATAACATCGACTTAAAAGATGCGAAAAGCTATGCATTCATTCAACTAACTGACGAAGAATTCCCAAGAGTCCTTCTTGCGAGAAAAAAAACAGGAAAAGGAAAATTCTATGGGCCTTTTGTTTCTGCCCAGGAAAGAGATTATATTCTTCATTTTTTGAGAAAAACATTTGCTCTTAAAACGTGCAAAAAATTACCCAAAAAACCATGTCTAAGGCATCATATCAATCTTTGTGATGCTCCTTGTGCTGGTCTCGTTAACAAAGAAGATTATAATAAAAAAATAGCGAAGGTAAAACTAGTACTATCGGGAAATGCAAAAAAATTACTAAAACAAATGCAAAAAGAAATGAAAAATCATTCAGAAGAATCACAGTTTGAACGGGCACTTAATATTAGAGATGAAATAGCAGCAATAGAAAGACTTACTGAACGTCAAAACATGCAGCGACAAAAACAGTATAATGAAGACATTATCAACTACAAAATAAAAGATGAGAAGGTATATTTGATGCTTTTTAACATCCATAAGGGAATGCTTTCAAATAAAAACGAATATGTTTTTGATTATAATGATGATTTCCTAGAGGAATTTATCATTCAATATTACTCAGAAAGTCCGATTCCAAAGGAAATCATCGTTCCAAAGAAAATGGGCGAATCAATTGATTCCTTTCTGGAAACAGGAAAAAGTAAAAAGGTAAAAATTACAAAGCCTCAGAAGGGTGCAAAAAAACAACTTCTTGATTTAGTTGAAAAAAATATCGAGATTGCATTCTTTGCTGACACGGATAAAGTTGATGCACTTAAAACTAAACTAAAACTTCAGGAGACGCCCGTAGTTATTGAATGCTTTGATATCTCTCATTTATCGGGTACGTCAACGGTTGGATCCATGGTTCAGTTTAGAAACGGGAAGCCAGATAAGGACAATTATAGAAGATTTAGAATTCGAACTGTCGAAGGAATTGATGATTTTGCAGCTATTGCTGAAGTTGTGAGAAGAAGATACACCCGACTAAAAAATGAGAATTCTGAGTTTCCAAATCTTGTTATAATTGATGGTGGAAGAGGGCAACTAAACTTTGCCTTGCAAGAACTTGAAATGCTTAACTTAAAAATCCCAATAATTTCTATTGCCAAACAGTTTGAGGAGGTTTATATTCCTGGAATGATTCATTCGCTGAGACTTGCAAAAACAGAAAAAGCTCTAAAATTTATCCAGGAAATACGGGATGAGGCACACCGCTTTGCAATTAAATATAATAGATTACTTCGTAAAAAAGAACTGATACCATGAATGAATTTAAACTCGTTACGGATTTAAAATCAAAGGGGTCACAACCCGAAGCAATAAAAAAACTAGTACACGGACTTGAAGCGGGTGAGCAATACCAAACGCTACTTGGAGTTACGGGAAGTGGCAAAACATTTTCCATGGCCTGTGTGATAGAAAAGGTGCAAAAACCAACTCTTGTATTTGCACACAATAAAACACTTGCCGCGCAACTTTATAGTGAATTTAAGGAGTTTTTTCCAGAAAATCGTGTTGAATATTTTGTTTCTTATTATGACTATTATCAGCCCGAATCATACATTCCTCAGAAAGATCAGTATATTGCAAAGGATGCAGACATAAATCCAAAGATTGAACAGATGAGACTTGCGACAACTGCATCACTACTTTCTAGAGAGGATGTGATTGTTGTTGCTTCTGTTTCATGCATCTATAGCGTTGGGAATCCGGATGATTATTCAAAGCTTGGTTATGAAGTAAGACAAAATCAACAAATAGAAAGAAATGAAATTCTTGGAAGATTAGTTGACATGCAGTACGAGAGAAATGATTTTGATTTAAAGTCAGGAAGGTTCAGGGTAAAGGGCGATACGATTGATCTCATACCGGGATACTATGACAATATCATTCGTATTGAGATGTTTGGTGACGAGATTGAAAGAATAAAAGAAATTGATAAGGTGACTGGTGAAACAACAGAGATTCTTGATTATATCTTTATCTATCCTGCAAAACACTTTGTTATTTTAGATGAAAAAAAGGAACGAGCAATAAGGGAAATTAAACAAGAGCTTGAGAAAAGATTGCCACAGCTTGAAATGATTGAAGCTCACCGGTTAAAACAAAGAACTCTTTATGATATTGAAATGATTGAGGAAACTGGTTTTTGCAAGGGAATTGAAAATTATTCACGGCATTTTGATGGGAGAAAAAGTGGTGAAAAACCCTTTTGTTTGCTTGATTATTTCCCAAAGGATTTTCTAATGTTTATTGATGAAAGTCATCGTACTATCCCTCAGATTCATGGGATGCATCATGGTGACTTTTCAAGAAAAAAAGCACTTATTGATTATGGGTTTAGACTCCCTAGTGCATATGATAATAGACCTCTTACATTTGATGAATTTAAAAATTATATGGAAAATGCAATCTTTGTTTCTGCGACGCCTGGTGATTATGAACTTGAAATATCTGGCCAGATTGTAGAACAAATAATTAGACCAACTGGCCTTGTTGATCCAAAAGTTGAAGTAAGAAAAATCAAAGGTCAAGTGCCAGATTTAATAAATGAGATTAATAAAACGGTAAAACGAGGAGACAGGGTAATTGTCACTACCCTCACAAAAAGACTTGCTGAGGAACTCAGTGAGTATCTGGCAGAAAAAGAAATTAAAACAAGATATCTTCACTCTGAAATAGATACTCTCGAGAGAACAGAAATTATTAGGCAACTTAGGCTTGGGAAATTTGATGTGATAGTTGGTATCAATTTGCTGAGAGAGGGACTTGATATTCCCGAGGTAGGTTTTATTGGTATTCTTGATGCAGATAAAGAAGGATTTTTGCGTGATGCAAGAAGCCTTATTCAAATTATTGGAAGAGCAGCAAGGAATGTGAATTCAAAAGTCGTTTTGTATGCAGATAAACTCACAGATTCGATTAAAAAGGCACTTGAAGAAACAAACAGAAGAAGAAACATTCAGCTTGAGTTTAATGAGCGGCATAATATCACCCCTACTACCATTGTGAAACCCATAAAAGAAAAAGTAGTTGATATCAAAGATACAAAACACATTCCTAAAAAAGACATTCCAAAGATGGTAATCGAGCTAGAACTTGAGATGAGAGAAGCGGCTGATAATCTTGATTTTGAAAAAGCGATATTTCTGAGAGAGAAAATGAATGCACTTAAACAAACGATATCTAGGTAAACTAAATGAATAAAAAGGATAAATGGAGCATACCGATTCTTCTAATGTTTGTAGGTTTGATTGTATTATTGATAGTTTTTTCCGATGCTTTCGTTACAAATACCGAAAATGCAACTAACGAGCAATTAGCAGTTGTTACCTTTTTCCCCGCTAACTCAACATCTGTTGTTATGACTTGTGAAGTAGCTTCTTCTCCTGAAGAACGTTTGATGGGATTGATGCTTAGAGAAGAATTGCCTGTGGATGAAGGTATGCTTTTCGTATATGAATATCCCCACAATGTTTCCTTTTGGATGAAAAACGTCTTGATACCTTTGGATATCATATTTTTAAACGAGAGCGGAGCTGTAATCAATGTAGAAGAAGCTGATGTGGAAATAGATGTACCGGATGAGAAACTTAGAAGTTATTGCAGTGCCAGTTCAGTACTATGGGTTGTGGAGATAAATCAAGGTCTTTGCAAATTATATGGCATAGGTGTAGGAACAAATATTTCGATTGAATATTTGTAATTTTAAGAGTTTAAAAAAAGAAGAAGATAGGATTTTATCAAAACCTAGTTGGAATCATATATCGAAATATTCTAGATCAAGATTACTCCAATCATCAAAATCATTTCTACCGCGTGAACCATCAGAATAATCTACAAGATCCCATATAAAACCATACATGTAACCATAGTTCATAACGCTTTTATAAGGACGCCATTTCCACCAATCTTTCTGCCAGAAATAATAAGCATTTTCACTATGACCTCCTAACCACATTAGCCCTAGCGTATGGCCAAGTTCATGCATATACGCACTGGCATAAACAACATCTCGCTTTTCTTCATTATGCTTGAATGGTATTTGTTTCTCCATGCCTTTACTAGATATCTGATAGGCATTGTTGCGGAACATAAAACCACAGGCCCCCGCTGCGTTATATATTGCCAATCCATAATGAAAAACGCCTCTTCGCCAGTTATTTTCGTTCCCGTGTAAAAAGAAGTCCTTATAAATATCGGTAAGTTCTTCATAATTGGTATTCCCACCTTGTGAATCAAATGAAATCATCTCCCCTCCACCCATAAATCCGTCATCAAGATGAAAAACAACGTTTTGCCTATCAAAAGCATCCCGAATTAAATCTTTAGATCCCTGTGGTAGTAGGCTCGCTGGTTCTCCATTGGGTCCTTCTTTCATTTGATCCAGTTCTACAAAAAGATCCTTTCTAAATGGATCAGAACCCCACTCGGATGTGAGATACTCTTCAACATTATTTAAACTATCAACATCTGGATCAAGATTCTCATGATCATCCTTTACAAAAGGGTTGTAAAACCAATCATGTTCAACAGAATGTGAACTGTAATTATATCTTCGATAATGACCCCATTTATATTCCCATTCAATCGGGATTCCATCCTCATCATCATCCCTACCAGTATCATCAACTTCAGGATCTGTACCAAATTTATTCACTTCAGTCCAATATGGTATTCCATCTCCGTCATAATCATTTTGAGAAATGTCAAACCATAGTTCACAGTCTCTATCCTCTTCATAGATGCTGTTATCATCACAACCATTGGCTCGACCATAACCACTGTAATCAACATACCAAGAATGAGGGGGAGAAATTAGATCATCACCAGACCAATGTCCTGTTTTCAAACTATAATATACAGTGATATCACGTCGATTAGGATTAGAGTTGTCACTTCTTGCAATATCGCACAGTTTATCTAAACCAAAATCCCGATCCCATAACTGTATTGTAATATTAACATATTCAACATCGTCTGGAACATCAACAGTTTTATGCCACTCCTCTTTTACATATTTTTGATTACGCCAAACATCGCTTTTAAATTTTTCATCGTTAATGAAAATCTTCACGTAAAAATCCGGATCATTACGTCTATCAATTTTATCAAAAGCACGAATTTCTTTGATTGTTACGGTAACTTCTAGGTCAATCAGCGGATCAAGATCCTCTCCTTCAGTAGATAGTGAATAAATTTTATTTTGTTGAAAAGGTGTGATAATAGTTTCGTTTTCATCAATATTTGATATATTTGTGATTTTTAAAGCAACTGAATTTGTTGATATCAACAATATGGTCAATAGCGTTATACAAATTATTTTTTTCATCTATTTTTACTCTCCTTTGTATTTTTAATCAGAAGATAGAATTTAAATATTTCTCCAAAAATCTTTATTGCGACATTGGGAACAATTCATGCAACATCACCTCTACCAATTTTACAAAATCGAAATCCCCAAATACTCTTGTGTTAGAAAGATAAAGAAAAGAAAGAAGGTTTGCTGACTACAACTCCAACAGCTGCCGTAGCAGTGGGAAAATATGTGGATGATTCTCAAGGAAACGTAGGAATAATGGGTTTATTGCTTTGTTCTTAGGCATGCTGACTTCTAGTTCCGCCCAGTCGCTTTCTTCACCAAGAGTATCTCTGGCTTTTACCTGGATGATATAGGTTCCTCTATTCTGCCATATATGTGTTCTTGTAACTTCTTCGCCTGATACATATGGCCCAATCCATCCACTATTGGTTCCATCTCCCCAATCGACGTAATATGAAACATAATGTCCCTCGGGATCTGATGAGGAAAATCTATATTCATATTCAGTTCCTGCCTTTCCGCTTGTAGCTCCATCTATGATCGGCGTATTCGGTGGGGTATTTTCTTCTATTAATGCCCAGGTTGTATCAATTGCTGTGTCGTCATTATTATCTGTAACAGTTAATGTTACTGTATAATTGCCAGGAGCGGTATATGCATGTGTGGGGTTCTGCTCTGTAGAAGTACTATCATCACCAAAGTCCCAGTACCAGGAGTAAGGAGAAGTACCAGCGATAACAGAGCCATAAAACTGGATTGGTTCTCCCACGATGCTCTCGTAAGGACCATTTGCATCTGCCGTAAGATCTTCCGCTATTAAAAAAGTATATTCTTGACTTTCATTTTCATTATCAGCTATATCCGCAGACCAGATATGATAAGTATATTCTCCTGGTTGCCATTCCGAACAATCTAAGATAAGTTCATACTCGTCTCCCGTGCTCTTTGTCATTTCATACTCAGTTGGAGATCCAAGAGGGTCCCTTATAATGGCTTTAACTTCATCAACGCAAGTATCATCAGTTACGTCACAAGTAATACATAGGGTATATTGATCTAAATAATGGTGAACGTTTTCTATCGTCGGTGGATTTTCATCTATGATTTCTAACACCCCGAAATCATCATCATAGACCTCTGCGCTGAGCATAGGGCAGGAACCCCAGCATCTAGCCATTCTTTCCAACTCCAGCGATTCTGGATTTGTCGCCATTATATCAAATGCTATATGGTATGACTCTCCAGGTTGCATGGTAGAGAAATACCAATTTAGGATGCCGCCCTCAATTAAGGGCTCGTAAGGTACTCCGTTAACAGTGGCATTTCCAACATAATCTATCCCCTCAGGAGGATAATATTTTAGATTTATGCCCATGGTACTTTCGTTATAGCAGTCTAAGTCCATTTCATCTATGGTTGTTCCTATTGGGCGTACTATAAGATGAGGCTGACCGAATGTTAACTTAAGAACAAGTTTCGGTATTGCTACAATGGCATCAGTAATGACGGCCACACCAGAGGGGTAGTTCGGTATCTGTGTTGCGCCACCCGCAAAATTTGTGAAGTATGTATCGTGATTAACGATACGGGCATCATTATGTTTAGTATGGTCGTTTGGTTCCACCTTATTATCATAACATGAGTCACTGATCCCTATCTGATTGTTTTGGTTATCCACCCCATCCAAAGCAACAAAATGCCCTCCCACTGGAAATATATCTAATCGGAGTACGACCCCGCAACTGTTATTTATCCAATTCCACATCTGCGGGATAGTTGGATTTTGAAAATTCTTTACATTATAATTTAATCCAGCAGCGTTTAATGTAGCTTGTATCCCATTGGTCACCATGTTGACCGTGGTTGTACACGCGTTGGCTGTTCCAATTGCTCCTGTTGCCAAACTCACTATAAATGGTGGAACGTTTGCTTTGGCATGATCGTCTGCAGCGCCGGGAAAAACCGTTACAATATTACAAGTGTCATTATTATTATCTGGATAACCATTTTTTTCATGCTTTGAATCCAACCACCATAACACATTTGCCGAAGATACAGAGCCACAGTAATACCATTCTGTTTCATCGTCTCCTCCTGGAGTTGAATCGAGATCCCCGTCATTGCCTGGAGCTATACAACTACCGGCAAGCAATATATCATTTGGATCAACTGCAGAATTGATGGCACCATTTTGTCCTGGAACTATCTTTTGCCACTTGTCCTGCTTTTGGTCAAAATCAGGCATCCCTTTAGATGCATAATTATTATATGTTTTAACGCTGACCCATCCCCCCTGAAAAGCGTTTGCACTGATGCTTTTCTGATTTATGGACGTAACAGTGAGACTTTCACTTTTTTCATTTTTTGCTTTTACGATACTTGCACCTGCAAACCCACTTACAATCAACAGCGTCACTACTAAAATTCCAATTATTTTCTTATTCAACTTTTTTACCCCCTTAAATTATTATAACAATGCCAGCATATAATATAAATGTTTCTGATAAGACCTATGTAACATATGTTATAAAAAAATAAACATTTTATTGCAACATTTGTAACGTTACAGCAAGAAATTTTATAAACATACTACAGAACATATCACTTACGACAATAAATGGGATGGGGAAGAAATTTTCATTTCCTCATGTCCCCTCTTTCCTTTCCAAAACCGAAATCCCCAAATACTCTTGTGTTAGAAATATGAAGAAAAGAGAAGAGAGGTTTTGTCGACTATAGTCTTAGAAGTTGCCGCAGCAGTGGGAACAGATGTGGATGATTCTCAAGGAATCTTAGAAATGGTGTGTCCATTGCTTTGTTCTTCGGTTTGGTGTGATATGTTTTGAAGCAGAAATCAACATGCATATAATTGGGGTCTTGCCAAGGATCCTCCAAATCAACCCAAGTTGACCCATTATCTTCTGATTGATATGCAATACCTCTATCATACGAATTATTTAAATCAAAAAGCCAGCAATAGGTGTCATTTTCCATACCTCCATCAGCGGTGCAAACAATGTAATATGTATCTTCATAAGCAACATTTATACTTGGTGCACTAATGCTTAATTATTGCAATACTTATCTTCATATTTACTACCATTACAAATGTTGAGATTGGTTATTATACCTAAAAATTAGTCTTGCTTAGAGGAAGGGTTTTCGATGATTACTCATCGATTCTCTTCTTTAAGAACTTCCGAAAGATATTGCTATCCTCGTCTGTTCTCTCTAAGCATGTCAATATTTGTCACTCATTCTATATATATTTTTCGATAAATAACCTGAAAATAGACACATTTCATTGTAAAAAATCGTTATTTCCATAGAACGATACCAATTCATAAAATTAGATTTAATCCATAAATCGTGTTAATTATTAGCAAGTTTTATATATGAGTATAGGGTATATATTATAGAAGGAATAAATATATGACATTTAGATACAAGAATTGGATATTGTACAAGAGTGAAATTATATTGGAGAATGGTTCAAAGAGAACGGTTCGTTTTTTTAGCAAATATAGACCATTTAAAGGAGAACCATGTAATTTACCAAAAGGGACTATTGTTGAGATTAATAAGAGAACAGGATTACCACTTCTTCGAAAATATATCTCAATATTGAGATATTAAAAAGGAAAAGAGATAGAGGTTTTTTGCAAATCACTAGAAACCTGCAAGTTTATCATAAATCAACTGTAATATCTGCTCCAGTATTGGAAACCGCTCAATTAGTCTTTCCAGGAATAGTAAGGATGGGTTGATTGCTTTATTCTTAGGCATACTTACTTCAAGGGTTGCCCAGTTGCTCTCTGCTCCATATATATCTTGTGCTTTTACTTGTATAGTATATGTATCTCTTTCTTCCCAAGTGTGAGCATAGGTTACTTCTTCCCCAGATTCAAATGGACCAATACAAATTTCATCTGTTCCATCTCCCCAGTTAATACAATAGTATATATTGTTATCATCTGGATCTGTTGAAACAAATGTGTATGTATATTCTTCTCCTGCAGCTCCATTTACTTCTCCCGTTATTGTTGGTATTTCTGGTGCAGAATTTGCTATTTCTTCATTATTCACTATTGTGACAGATATTCCAACAGTATCATCTTGGTTCATATAAACTAAAATTGATAAGTCAAGTTCATGTACATCTGATGCACCACATTGTTCAATCCTTGTTTCATAGTAACTTGTATCATCATATCCTCCAACAATGACCTTCCTTCCCCCATCAAAAAATGATGATGGATATCCATAAACATTAAGGTCTTCTTGAAGTCTATGTGCTGCAAAATCACTTTTATCTGCGACCATTGCAACAAAGTAATACGGGTAATCTCCTGAGTTATATACTGCGTATAATGCATTTGCCATTGCGGGACAATATGGACACCATGTTGCTGTTGCTTCTTCTACAAATACGGTATGTGTGAAATCTTCAGTTACTTCATTTGCACCTGTTTCTCCTGGTTTTGCTGCTGCGCATGCATCAACGAAATGTGCCATGAAAGGATTTTGAAATGGTGGATATGCATATCTCTTTACTTCTTCAGGGTTAAAAGCAACTGCCATTATCATTAGATTATTTGGATTAATATTGCTGTATCCTGCTTCTGATGGATCCCATGTTACATCAACACTGTATGTTTCTTGATAATCAATTGATAAGTCTTCCTCAAGTGCAAAATCTAAAAATGCATAATGATAAGGTTTATTATCGTAGTTATCCCATCTTGATTCAGGCTCAATAACATAAATTCTTAAATGTCCCTGATATGGCAAGCTCCCCTCAATATTTGAAGGATATGATTCATTTTTTTCTCTATGTTCGCCGTAGGTTTCCATTGCTATTGTTGTGTATGAAAAAATCAACAACGTTGTCAATACAATGGATGTTATTATTTTGTTTTTCTTCATATATTTTGCCCCCAATATAAGGTTAACGATTGTTAACTATTTATATCTTTCCAATAAAAAAATATTCTTTATCAGAACCTAGAATATCTTGTCTCCTCTTTCCTTTCCAAAACCTAAATCCTCAAATTACTCCATGTGTTAGAAAGATGAAGAAAAGGAGAGAGGTTTTGTCGACTATAGTCTTAGAAGTTGTCGTAGCAGTGGGAACAGATGTGGATGATTCTCCAGAAACTGTAGGAACGGGGCGTTGATTGCTTTGTTTTTTGGCATGCTAACACTTAATGGTTCTGACCAGTCAGTTTCTGCATCATGTTCATCCTTAGCCTTTACTCTTATATCGTATGTTCCTTGTCTTGACCAGGCGTGTTTCGCAGTGCATGGATCACCTGAATTATGTAGTCCAAGCCATTCGCTATATGTATTGTCACCCCAGTCAAATTTGTAATGAACTTGGTCCTCTTCTGGGTCAGTACAAGTAGCAGTATATTCTAATTCTTGTCCAGGTTTTCCAGTATTAGGTCCAGTCAGAATTAGGTCTTCTGGTGGATTGTTAGGTTCTTCTGTTATTTCCGCTGTAGTTGTATCATCATCTGTGTCATCTATAGCATCTATAACAGTTAAGGTTACTGTGTAGGTGTCTGCCGCTGTGTAAATGTGTGTCGGGTTTTGCTCATATGAATTTTCTCCGTCTCCAAAATCCCATTCATAGGAATAAGGTGGTGCACCACCTACTGCCGTGCCGTAGAACTGGATTGGTTCTCCAACAGTTCCAGTGTATGATCCATCTGCATCTGCGAGTAGTTCTTCTGATATCGTGAAATCATATTCTGGGCTTGTTTGTTCATTTCCTGCGAGATCTTTTGCCCAAATATGATAGGTGTATTCTCCGGGTACCCAGTCTGATATATCAAGCTCAACTTCATATTGATCTCCTGTAGTTTTAGTCATTTCATATTCATCTGTGTTTTGGTCAGGATCTGTTATAACTGTAGTTACCTGATCAACTATCATGTTATCATTTACTTCACTATATATTGTTAGGGAGTCTTCTGTTATAGAATGATGGACATTTTCTATTGTTGGCGGGTTTTCATCTATGATGTTTAATACACCAACATCATCGCCGTATAACTCAGCATCCTCAATCTGTAAGTATCCCCAGCATCTAACAAATCTTTCTAACTCAGTAGATTGCGGATTATTTGCCCTAATATCAAACTCTACGTTTACCATCTGTCCAGGCACTAAAAAATCAATAAACCATTTTAGCGTAGCTCCTTCTATTATGGGCTCCTGAGGTATACCATCGACCTCTGCATTTCCATCATAATCTATGCCCTCAGGTAGATAGTAATGAATCTCAATAGCAGTTACATCACCAGGGGCATCACTATTCAATAGGATTTGTTCCCTTGCCGTTGGTGGTTGCGGAGGAACACCAATATCAAGCTCTTCGATCGGAAGAGTTGGGATAACCATCCACGTAGGTCCTACAATAATTGCGTTTTTAATAGATGCACCCTGGGGGGTTGCATAATTTTCTATATGCAGTGTTCCAGGAGTGAGGCTATATATGTCGTGGCTGACAATGCCCGCATCATTATGCAATGTATGATCAGAAGTAGAGTTACTTATATCTAGATCAGGGTCACTAATCTCAATTTTCTCTGCATTCTTATTAACACCATTCAATACCACATAATGTCCTCCTTCAACTGAATCAAGCTGTAAAATAACTGCATACCCCCAAGATATCCAATCATACAAATCATTAATATTAAATTGACCTGGAGTAAAGCTACTAGAAGTATACTTAAAATCTGTTTTCTCATCAATATACGCCTGAATACCATCTCGCAACATGGGAACCGACGTCGTACACCACAACGCCGTACCGGTCCAATTAACTGCTATATCTTCTATCAACGGGCAAACATTCCCAGGGTCATGATCATCCTGAACACCAGGATAATTTGTAATCAAAGTACACGTATCACTATTCCCATCAGGATAACTATTTCTTTCAACTTTTGAATCAGTCCACCAAAGAACATCAGCAGCAGAGACCGGACCACAATAATAATATTTTGGCATATCTTGACCCATTGGACTCGTGTCAAGATGGCTATCATTTCCAGGAGCAACACATGGAGGCAAGCATGGAGGAAATATGTCATCACCTTGAGCAGTTGTAGTATCAAGATGATGATCCGGATAAACATCATTTATGATCTTTTTCCATTCATCCTGCTCCTGATCAAAATCAGGCATCCCCTTAGGGGCATAATTATTATATTTTCTAACGTAAACCCAATTACTTTGAAGCATGTTGCTACGCAGGGTTCCATCTTTAGACGTGGTAACATCCTTTTCATACTGCTCGTTCATATGTCCTGCAATACTAATACTTATTAGTCCACCGATAACAAATAGCATACAAACCAAAATGCCAATTATTTTCCTATTCAACTTTTTACCCCCTTAAACTATTATAGAAATATATGTATATAATATAAATGTTTCTGATAAGATCTATGTAACATATGTTATAAAAAAATAAACGTTTTATTGCAACATTTGTAACACTGCAGCAAGAGATTTTATAAACATGCAAAACATATCATTTACGGTAATGAAAGGGAGCGAGGAATTTTTTCATATTTTTTTGCCCCCTCTTTCCTTCCAAAACCGAAATCCACAAATACTCTTCAAAATGCTTTTAAAGTTATAGCTACAATCACTTCTACCCATATGTTATTTTCGCCCTTCTACACCTGGTCTAAACCTTTCTAGAGGCCATTCGACGTTAGCTAGTAATATTCCCATAAGTAAAAAGATTCACCCTCTAGACCCCTTGGAAACTAGGTCAATTTCCTCCAATGGGAAGAGTAAAGAAAGAAGAAGATTTGCTGACTATAACTCCAACAGCTGCCGTAGCAGTGGGAACAGATGTGGATGATTCTCAAGGAAGTCTAGAAACAGCGTGTTGATATATGGTTTGTTTTTTGGCATGCTTACTTCAAGAGTTGCCCAATCGCTATATGTACCATAGGTATCAATGGCTCGTGTGGAAATTATGTATGTTCCCTCTTGAGCCCACAAATGATCCATATATTCAATGCCATCACATATTTTAGTTATCTCATTTTCTGATTCATCTCCCCAGTCAATTTCAAAATATAACCTGTCACCGTTAGGTTCTATAGCTGTGAAATGATATTCATATTCCTCTCCTGTTTTGCCATTTGTTGTACCATATATTATTGGTCTGTTTGGTTCTACATTCCATCCATTGAGATTCATATAGGGGTATCTATCCATATTGGTTCCAATTCCATCACCAAGAATATCATAAGGGATATCACCAATTCCATCACTATTGCCATCTACACCATTGTAATCATCCCAGTAGTTACCACCAGAAGGATAACTATTATCCCAGTAGTTATTGCATTTATCTTTTGCATTATACCAACCATTATTTATGAAATTATTATGAAAAATGTAATTGTTGTCTGATGCTTCCCATATGAAGATACCAGCTCCATCATTATTTCTAATAGTATTACCAAATATTCTGTTGTAATTTGCTGAATCATGTAAATAAATACCTGTGGCACTATTATCCTCGATTATATTATCACAGATGGTATTATAATTCGAATAAATATTTATTGCAGCGTCTTCTTCATTGCTTCCACTATTTTGAATTGTGAGTCCAGTGAGAAATACCCTATCTGCATTAATAATCACGACATCTTGATAAATACCCCCATTACAATGAGTTTTTGTTGCCCCTTCACCAACTATGTTTAAAGTTTTATCTATGATAATATTTTCATAATAAATACCCTCAGAAACAAATATAGTATCATAAATATTAGCATTATCTATTGCATTCTGTATATGTCTATAGGGATACTCCACCGATCCATCCCAAGGTCCATCTATGTTATTATCATCTACATAGATAATTTCATTGGTTATTGTTGTTAGCTCGGAAACTATTAACAAATCATCTAGTACCCAATAGGCTTTTTCATCAGGTGGAATATTTTCAGGTGATGGTGTATAAGAAAATTCCCATTTTAATTCTGCTGCTGAGGTTGCACCTATCTCTAGTATTGGTAAGATTACTCTGCCCTCCTCATGACAGATTTCTCCCTGATTGCAATCTTCCCCAAATGAAAGTAGTTTAATCCAACTACCTTCACTACTCGTTTTACCCCATAGTGTGCCACTACATCCATGCCATCCGTTATAAATGTGTGTAAACTGTACCTCTGGTGTTGGGTGCCAAGACATGTCAACAATAGGGGATGTTAATTCAGCAAAATATTCACTATCAGATGTTTCAATAATATCTCCTACTGCAATGACACAATTTTCATTATGGATGTACTCATCAGGAATTACTTCAAATCCATTTAGTTCGCTACTAGATTCTCGGCCAAAACCATGTTCTTCAGGATCTTCACAATTTTTTGATTCAGTTTGAGCTTCATCCTTTTTAGGTTGTACATATGTTAGTTTTGAATCACCTCCACCTGGAGGTCTACACCATACCAATGCACTGTTTGATGTAGGCTCCCCATTAGGACTATTGACTGTCCAACTAAAACCATTTTGGGTTTGACCGGGACCAATAGCTGTCTGATCACTACTTTCAAAAAACATACTGCCAACATCACCATTTTCTGGTTGGGTACCAGATGTACTCCAACCATGGGGAGCAGATGCAGTATCACTTCCCGTTGATTCAGGGCCATGTCCAACTTCAATTCTGTTAATTTCATTAGTATCTCCGTTATTAGTCACCTTATAATGAATCTCATAATTTCCATCATCATCAGGACCAGTAACACTATATGAAATCGTACAATCACAGGAACTTGAAAAACATCCGCAATGAGATATAGGAAATGCATTTTCTTCTTCATTATTTCCAAATTCACTTGTGACAACAACAGGTAAAGAAGCAGTTGCTATCAACAGCATACAAACCAAAATGCCAATTATTTTATTGTTCATATTTTACCTCCCTTGACTTATTATTGTAATGTCATTATATAATATAAACGTTGCGAGTTAAATTAATGTAACATTTGTTACACATTATGAGAGATTTAATTGTAACATTTGTAACAATATAATGGAAGAATTTATATACATATAAAATATATATCTACGGCAATAAAGGGAGGAAGGACAGTATCTTCATATTACTGCCCCTTATTTTTCCCCTCCTTCCTTTTCCAAATTGCAACAGTTGCATCCTTGCATAAATACCAATTTCATCTCTAAAACCCATCGCCTTTTCCAAAAACGAAATCCCCATTCACTCGCTCCTAAGACCTATCTAGACCTACCTTATTTTAACCCTTCTAAACCCGATCGAAGGGCCTCTGAGGTACTTTTTATTATTCTTAGTATTGGGGTATTTTAAAATTTAATCCCGGTTAGAACGCTTTAGAAAAAGAGAGTTATTAGAGCAGAGAGTTTGAAATAAGGATAAATAGAGTAATTTAAAAATCGTAAATAGTTATAGTGATAATATGGTTAAATTACCGACGCCAGAACAATTTATAAGAAGGGCGATTGAATTTGGAGTTAAAGAGGCAAAACTTGTATCGCCTAAACAGGTATTTACTGATGAATGGGTAAGATGGAAATGTCAGTATGGTTGTGGTGGATATGGTGAAAGATTGACTTGTCCACCTTACTCTCCAACACCAAGGGAAACTAGACTGATGTTAGATTCATATGAATTAGCTATTTTGTTTCATAGTCTATCGGAGTGGGAGGGTTTGAAGGATATAGTTGTAAAACTTGAACGTGAGGCATTTCTTTCTGGATACTACAAAGCTTTTTCAATTGGTTCAGGTCCATGTCATCTATGTGAAGAATGTAGTTTAGATAAAGGTTGTAAACATCCAAGAGAAGCCCGTCCTTCTATGGAGGCATGTGGCATTGATGTTTTTAAGACTGCTAGAACAGCGGGTTATCCAATTGAAGTAGTTAGAAATCATACTTGTTGTCAGAACTATTACGCTTTATTGTTACTCAAATGAACAGAAATTGAACATATCCAAAATATTTTGGCAGAAAAACCAGCGAAGGAGGGAGGTGGGATGCGCCCTTTGCTGGTAGTTCCCCCAGATTATTGGTCGAGTTAAGGGTAGATGGTGTTTTTGGTTTATAAAGAAAAGAAGGGGTTTGGTAAAAGTATTATTGGTTAAATTTTTGCAGTATGAGGATTAGAAAAACTTCCACACTTCTATTTCATCGCTTGCATGATGTCCAGCATTATCAGCAATAACTGTTATAATATGTTTTTTCTTTCATTCCGTATTACTCCGAGATTACAAGATTTTCTAGGGAAAATCTATATCAAAAAATGTTAAATCCATATCATGCCAATCATCAAAATCATTTAATCCACGTGAACCATCTGAATAATCAACCATTAGAAACATGTATCCGTAGTTCATAACACTTTTATATGGCCTCCATTTCCACCAGTTCAACTGCCATGGGAATTTTGAATTTTGATCATCGACACCAGGATTATAGATATTAAGAGTGTGACCACATTCATGCATATAGGCACTAGCAAATACAATATCTCTGTTAAGATATGGAAGTTTTGCTTTTTCACTCAGACCATTACTTGATATTTGGTAACGGTTACTGCCAAAAGCATTTCCATTAGCCACTGAACATTGATAGACTAATACGCCATAATGAAATACACCTCGTCGCCAGTTATCTGGGTCACCATGGAGAAAATACTCATCGTAAATCTCCATAAGTTCACTATTCTGGTTACCCCAAGACATTGTTGTTTCCGTATCAAAAGGTATCATTTCTGAGCCAGAATCTTCCCAACTACCGTCATCAAGATGATACACAAGGTTATGTTTATTGTATGCAGTTCGAAGCAGTTCTTTTGATCCCTCCGGAAGAAGACTTGCAGCTTCTCCATTAGGTCCTGCCTCCATCTGGTCTAATTCGACAAAGAGATCTTTACAGGATGGATTAGAGCCCCATTGTGAGGTCAAATACTCTTCAACGTTATCAAGTCCATCTTCATCATCATCCATATTTTCGTGATCCTCCCAGACAAGTGGATCATACTTCCAGTCATGTATCCATGAAAAGTTTTCCCAGTCAATGTTAAGAAAGTATCCCCATTTATATTCCCATTCAATAGGAACACCATCTTTATCAGCATCATCACCTGTATTATCCACTGTTGGGTCAGTGTTAAAAGCATTTACTTCAGTCCAATAAGGAATACCGTCTCCATCGAAATCATTTTGATAAATATCAAACCACAACTCACAATCTCTATTATTTTGATAATAACTATTATCGTCACATCCGTTTAACCGTCCATAACCACTTGGGTCAATACCGCCCCAAAAAGGATTTAACCAATCATCTCCAGACCAATGACCAGTTTTTAAATTATATGACAAATCAATGTCGTGAGTTTCATCAAGGGACCCATAGTTGTCGCTAAGATCACAAAGTCTATCTCCTTGTGGATTTGAATCCCAAAGTTGGATAGTGATATTGACAAATTCTTTATCATCAGGAACATCAAGTGTCGCTGACCATTGAGGATCATAGACATATTTCGTGTTCTCCCAGACGGGACTAGTAAATTCCCCATCATTAATGATAACTTTCACATAGAAATCAGGATCACTAAATAGATCAATTTTATCAATCGGAAAAATGCCCAGATCAGTTTTTTCCAATGATCGAATCTGTTTAATTTCCACGGTTATAGAAAGATCAACCAGGGGATCGATATCTTCTAAATCTAGACTATTCAAATTTGCAGTAGTCGTTGACATAGTCATAAACAGAAAAAGGGTTGCCAAGAATAAACCAATAATCTTCTTAATCATAATTTACCCCCAATTTATATGATGAGTAATGCAGTATCACAACTTAAATCTTTCTTCATTAATAAATACTAACTCATTTTAGAACCAATGAGTATTGGTGGACTGAAATTGAAAAAGGTATCTAAAGATTAAAAAGAAAAAGAGAGGTTTTCAGAACCTCTATTGTAGTTCAAATATTTGTCGTAGCAGTGGGAACATACGTGGATGATTCTCCAGGAAGTGTAGGAATGGTGTGTTTATTGCTTTGTTTTTAGGCATACTTACAACAAGAGGATCTGACCATGGGCTCTCAAATCCAAATTCATCTTTTGCTTTAACTCTTATTTCATAGTCTCCTTTCTCAGTCCAAGTATACGTTGCTTCAGCAATATCACCTGAGTTATATGGACCAATCCATTCTGAGAAATCTCCATTACTCCAGTCAAATTGATAGAAGAGTTCATCTTCATCAGGATCAGTTGTTGATGCAGTGTATGTATATTCTTCATTGATTCTACCTGAATTTATTCCTTCCGGAGCAGCTGGTTTTAATGGTGCATTTGATTTAGTAATTTCTGATAATTCTGCTAGAGTTGCAATAATTAGTTTTGATGCTCTTGTTGCATATGAAATATTCATATGTTCAATGGTATTCTCTGGCGAATGATAGTAATCATTGAAGTTATACTCAGCATAAAATATTGCGTGGTAGCCTGCTTCCCAGAATCGATAATGGTCACTACCCCATGAATAACCACTTAAGATTACTTCAAGCTCCAAATGCTCATTATATTCTTGACTTACATCTCTTGTAAATTCAGCCAACCATTCAGAACTATCATCTTCATAAACTCTAATTTTACTTGCATCATCTTCATTTTCTGCAAATCCTATCATATCAGCATTTAATGCAGCAATTATATTTTCACTATTGCTATATGCTTCTTCAACATAATAGAAACTGCCATATAATCCTTGTTCTTCTCCTGAAAATGTCACAAATCGAATAGTATGATTAAAAGAAGATTGACTCATTACTTTTGCAGCTGATAATACTGCTGCTACTCCTGATCCATCATCATCAGCACCAGGGCTACCGGATACAGAATCATAATGGGCACATATGATGTAGATTTCATCACTTGTTTCGTTTATTCCAGGGAGTGTAGCTTCTACATTATTACCATATAAATTACCATTAGACCATTCTTGATATCTTGTATCAAGGCCCATTTCCTGGAATTCATTGTAGATGTATTCTCCCGCATCCTCGCAAGCCTGAGTAGCTGTAACTCTTGGACCAAATGACGTAAGATTTTCTAGAAATCCTAAATATAAATCTTCATTTATTTGCTGAATAAGTGAAACAATGTTTTCATTATAAAGACACTGTATAGGTTTAATATTT
>JAUWWG010000098.1 GCA_030616985.1 Thermoplasmatota archaeon | reverse complement strand
TTCGGCATAATCAAAACCGATGACGGGCACTTTACATAGGTTCAGTTGCTTTGCCAATGCCAAACTGTGGTTCCCGTCCAGTACCAAATTATAATTACTCTCAATTCTTAAAGGCACAGTCCAAAAATCGTTACTGATGATGCTTTTTTTCACAAATGGAATTCTTGCTGCGTCATGCTTCTCGATGGGAAACAAATTTTTAACGTTCTCGAGATATACCTCTCTTGACTCGCAAAAGGGATTGAAATCGATGGCTTTAAGTTTTTCGTAATCTTCTATGGTATTGAATGCCTGATATTCGTAATGATTTGAGTTTCCCGATACCGACGGCAGTCTGCTTATGTTGTGTGCCCACGGCATGAGATAATATTGATTTGTCTCTTTCTCTTCTTCGAGTATGTTGTGGAACGTTGCTAATTCATTCTTTGATATTCTCATTATGCCAATCAATTTTTCCCAATTGGAATATTTCTCATCAAATTCTTTTATGACTTTGATGTCCGTCACATTACCCTTGCCGTCGGTTTTGAGTATCCCGCCATCTTGTTCTTTGTTGAATTTTCCTTTAGTGAACCATACTGATTTATTTTCAAAATCCGTTCCAGTTACGTAGTTGATTAGCTCGTCATCAGCGACCATGTCCCCTTCGAAAACAACAACGTCGTCTGTTCCCTCGTGCAGTATCCTGCGGATTGCGAGATACATGGAAATAATGTTCTCGTCAGTTTCATAATAAGGATTTTTTATGGTGCATGTGTTGTTGTTTCTTATTGCCCTTGCTATCTGATCCGATAAATAACCGGTAATGATGACAATGTTGCTTATTCCATTTTTTTTAATTTGGTTTATCAGTCTTTCAAGGGGCGTTGTATTTTCATACGGCAGTAGGCATTTTGGTGTGCCGTCTGTCAGTGGTTTTAACCTGGAACCCCTGCCAGCAACAAGAATGACTGCTTTCATAGTTGCCGTTCCTCAGTGCAAAAACTTCATTAAATTTTCTTCGGCTTCTTTTTTTCTTTTAAAAAGTTCAATTGCTTCAGGGTCTTCAATTCTAAGCAGTCCCAGTCTCAGATGTTCTTTTTGCCCCTTCTTGCCCTTCTTACCAAATCTAAATAGACACATCTCTATCACCTCTTTTACATATTTCAACACATTTTTTTGCATATTCGTTTGTTGAATCTACCAGATTAAACCCCGCCCACTCGATCTCGTTTAATTTGAAGAGCATTGATGGTTCGGTACATGCGATGACAATCCCGTCTACTTCACCACGGTATGGTTTTAGCAAGTCATAAAACTCTTTTTTAATATCTTCCTTTGGTCTGTTCAATTTTAATTTTTCTATAAGTCCATACAAGATGTTTCTTTCATTTTTTGTAAGATATGTCGTATTTTTCAGGTATCGGTCATAGAGCTTCATTTTTGTGGGAACATATGCACCGATGATCAACGTATTCTTAATATTGCGCTCCTTGACCATATTTGATGTTATCTCTATTATGTTTAGCCAGGGAACTTTAATATGGTTTATGACTTCGTCATACCAGCCATGTGCACTATTACATGGCACAGCAACAACTTCGGCACCAGCATCTCCAAGTGCGTTAATGGTGTCAATAATACCTTCTTTTGGAGATTTTTCCCCGTATAGTAATGCTCTTGTTCTGCTTGGTACTTGTGTATTATAATAGGCAATCATTGGAAAATATTCCCATTCTTTCTTTGCGGAAGAAAGGTCTAAAACCCTATTTATGAAATACGTGGCAGCATGCGGTCCAAATCCTGCAACAATTCCTAGTTTTTTCATTCGATATCTCCATCTAAATACTCTATGTCAACAAATTCATTCTGCTTACCTACGTGTATGTATCTTATACGTACTAATCTATTAGTTTCTACAGAATACGAACCCTCCACAGTTAGCTTAGAAGTATCATTGAACATATATGTGGTCTGCCCGCCTCCCATCGTATAACTCGACACTACACCCACTTTCTCCATATCTATTCTCTCTGGTTCAAAACAACCAGATAAAATTCCGACAGTCACCAGCATCAAACACATTCCAATTATTATTGCTTTTTTCATTTTTCCACTCCTTTCAACTCATTCTATCATCCTATTTCAGATATCATCCATATTAAAGTAATTGCAAAACCTGTCAAGCAAACTACTACGTAGAAGAATAGTTTGTCAACATCGTCCATTTTCTTTTTCATTTTTTCACTTCCTCTAGCAATGGCAAATAATACAAAAATTCCTTGTTGTTTCTAATGACTGTTTTCCATTCGTCTTTTTTTCTATTGTCCTTGAATGTGGTCCAATTTTTATCCGGCGTTCTCCAATTCCTGCCGTAAAATATTTCAAGATGTTTTTCTGGATTGTTTGGTATGCTGACTTTTATATTGCATAATTTTCTTTTTGAAATATCAAACAATGGTGGTATGTTTATGTAATGCATAGCCATAGTAACTGATTGAATTTTCATAAAAATTTTAGAAACGGAGTCTCTTATTTTTGTCGGTATTTTATTTGCCATAGATGTCATCAATTGCATTTGGTTGTATGAAAAGCTCTTTGTTTTGAGGGGTTCTCCGTTCAATACAAGATACGGAAAGCCAAGAATGTAAAACAAGGTTGAACTGCTAGTAATGTTATCTTTTTTATTAATGTTTTTATCTATCATTACAAAGAGTTCACCATTGTCGTTGACAAAAGCATCTGCCCACACTCTGAAATCTATTTCTTTACAGAGTTCAGCATCTATGAATGAGATGGTATTATTTTGGGTCGGTATGCATTTCAATCCTTGTTTTTCGAATTCTTTTTTTAATGAATTGATTTTTTCGACATCATAAACCATTAAGTCTATGTCGCTATCCCAGGGAATAAAATCATTGTTACGCATTGCACCAAGTAGTGTTCCATAGTAGATTGCATAGTCTACTTTGTTTTTATCAAAAATTGTAACAACTCTATTGAGTAGGTTTAGTTTTTGTTCCTTAGTGACTAGTTTATCCATGCTCTCATCCCCAGCCCTTCAAATGTAAAGTTTATGATTTCTGCTTTGAGTTTTTTAAGTTGATTGGCAACAATGTGTTTTTTGTCAAATTCACAGATAAAATACATATGGCCGCCCCCACCGGCCCCGGAAATTTTACCACCGATTGCACCATTTTTAATTGCGGTATCGTATATTTTGTCAATGTACTCATTTGATATGTCTTTTGTGAATTTCTTTTTTAATTCCCAATTTTTATTTAGTAGCAACCCGAACTCTCTGATGCTTCCCCTCATCAGCAGATCTTTTCCCTCCCCAGCCAGGCTCTTTACCTCGTCCAGTATCTCTTTGTTTTGTTCTCTTGTTTGTCGTTCAATGATATTGCTACCGTCACGGGTTTTTCCTAAATAGCATAATAATAGATGATAGTGCAACTCGTCTAATGTGCTGCGTCTGATTCTCAATGGCGTTACTACAACATCTCCTCCTTTCTTAAAATCAATATAATTGAAACCGCCAAATGTTGCGCTGTACTGATCTTGTTTTCCCCCAGACCATCCCAATTCTTTCCTTTCTAGTTTCCACGCAAGGTTTGCCATATCGTATAGCGACATAGAAACATGCAACCATTTGGCCATTGCACCAATTAGGGATACCATAACTGTCGATGAGGAGCCCAAACCCGAACCAGGAGGCGCATCACAATGCAAAAACATATCAAAGCCACAGTCGACATCAAAATGATTTAGGACGGCTTTTATTAGATCCAAATTGCCGTCATATTCAAATTTATTTTTATCAACTTTCCATTCTACATCATAATAATCAAGAGATTGTATGTTTATCTCATCATCTGTTCTAGGAGTAATTGTGCAATAAGCATATTTACCTACTGTGCTATTTAAAACGGCACCACCAAAGTTGTCACAGTATGGAGGAACGTCTGTCCCTCCGCCTAGAAAACTTATCCTCAGTGGTGCCTTACTTCGTATCTTTATGGTAACAACTCCTCACGCATATGCAATATTACTTCCTTTAACTCTCACGAGATTGTCATGGTCATCTGCGATATCTGAGCCCTCGGCAATGCAGGTTGAGCAGTGACCTTCGCAGTTTTCGGATACTAGACATCGCTCCCCTTTTTGCAGGCCGATCCTCTTCTTTTGTTTTTTATTTTCGCCGTCTTCTTCTTCCGGCCTTAATAGTTGAGTGCTACATGACTCATCTGCGAGATGTACTCTTCTTTTTACTTCCATTACTTCCAATTTCATTACCAACATCTTTTTTTCGCCACATTTTGGGCATTCTATTCTTGCGTCATCTTTTTCATCTCTTTTCACGACCCAACTCTCACTTGAGGATAGGTCGTAGAAACCGCAATTTTTGCATATATAAAATTTCATTTCAACACCTCTCTATATCCTTCTATTGTTTTTTCTCTCAATTCATCCCATGTAAACTTTTTTGAATATTCATATGCATCATCGCCCATCTTTTCATAGTCCTTTTTAAATATTTTCAATATCGCTGTTTTCACTCCTATGCCTGACCAGTCGTCTATAAAAAGTCCCGTTTTGCCCTCTTCGAGTATTTCCGACATGCATCCAACCTTTGTGGACAATATCGGACGTGAAAAAGCATATGCCAGCAAGGCAACCCCCGAAGTGGCCACATCCTCGTACGGCATTACAACGACATCGCATGCATTTAAATAGATCTGGACTTCGTCCTCAGTTACCCGTCTGGGAACTATCATCAGGTTGTCCATTGCAGCAGAGGAAATGTCAATAGCTTCGAACAAATCACGGTCTTTGATTTCCCCAACAATTAACCCGTGATAGTCATTATCCAAAAGCTCCATTCCCTGTTGAAACAGGTCAACGCCCTTGTACTTTCTTATTTGACCGAAACAAAGCACAACTTTTTTTGATTGTGGTATACCTAGTATTATTCTTGCTTCAACTTTTGAGATTTTATTTGGATAGATTTCCTCATATGATGGGTGATTTATTACCGTAATCTTTTTTTTGCTTATGGCGGACCCGGTGTATTTCTCAAGTTTGGATACATTTGATTCATAATGAATGAAAAAATAATCGACATTCTTCCCGAACCAGATTGTTTTATCTTTTTCTTTATCTGTATGTTCGTGCGGATGCACATTATGCACGGTCCATATGATTTTATATCCCAGTCGTTTTGCAAATTTGATATATGATTTCATGATGAAGGAAAATGGAAAAACATACACCCAATGAATATGAATTATTTTGTAACCAACAAGTCTATAAAAAAAAGTTTTAATAAAATTTGATGGGGCAGAGTAATGAAATGATTTGAACTGTTTTACCTTTACAGAGTCTTTTCTCAATAGATCGGCCAATTTAACAATATATTGATTGCTCCGCGGTATCATTATTACTTTCATTCTGAGTGTCTCTCCTTAAAATATGTCAGCAGTCCATAGATTCTGTTCCCAAAGATGTAACCCATTGAGTAAACAGCTACAAGACCATATGCTTTGATGTGGTGTGAAAGTTTGTAGTCCCCCTTGTGTTTCTTTCTGATGGCAAGTATTCCTCTTATCTTTCGCGTCCAGTTCTCCGATATCTGCCCCTCTGTAGCATTTTGAACGACCAATACTTTTGAGATAGATATTATGGGCGCATCTTCTGATATTCTGATTGCCAAATCGTATTCCTGCGCAGAGGGAAGTGAGGTGTCAAAATATTGTTTCTCCTTTTCCAATTCTTTGCGCACCTTTTCACATCTCAATTCTTTTTTATTCCATATGCCGACCTCATAGTCTTCCCAACATCTGTTATCAATGACACATCTTCCACACATCCTTTCAATAATCTCATTATTGATATTTTTTCTAGCAATTTTTATTAAACTGTCCTTGCGAAACATATACGCTGACGTTGATTGAAGATTAAATGCATCCAAAACATAATCGTGGTTGATTACCTCCGGCGTCCTGTTTATTCTCGTCTGACCAAATCTTTTATCCAGCATCCAGCACACGCACAAACCGACGTGCTTAAATTTCTTCAAAACACGCACCTGCAGTTCTGTCTTTTCAGGCATCAATTCATCGTCATCGTCCAGAGGTGCAATATACTTGCCTTTTGCTTGAGCGATCCCTATGTTTCTTGCAATTGGGGCACCCTGGGGATTGGCATTATGTATATACACTATCCTGTCGTCCCTGTAGGAATCTATCATTTCTTGCTGCGATTCTCTTGTGTCGTCCACGATTATTATTTCTATATCCTTGTAGGTTTGAGGTATACAGGTTTCTATAGCACGCTTTAAAGTATCTGGTCTATTGTACGTTGGGATTATAATGGAAACTCTTTCTTTTTTAGTTGCCATTCTCTCCCCTCTCCCTACTATTTTCTCTCTCAAAATTATTAATTTCAGTTACTCGACTCAGAAGTGGAGAATTGTTTTTTTTTACTATTACCTGAAATGCGTTAGAAAACCGCCAAAAAAATGCAGACGCGTCAACTAAGGGTTTTCCTATTTTGTGAATTAGTTTCTGTGGATTTGGCCATGTTTTAAATGTATAAGATATTTGAAACAGGTTCAGTAGTCCCACAAATTTTGAGTAGCCTAGGAGGTAGCACCCCTCGTAACTGCCTTTCCCAAGGTACTGTGAGTATTTATTCGCTAGTTTCGATGGAAGATAACCTAGAAAGAGAAGTTTTTTATGTGCATCGATTGGAACCCATTTGTTGGGGGTACTAAGAAACTTTATCCCGCCCCCTTTAAGCGACTCTAAACTTTTTTCTAAAAATCTTTTTTGTTCTTTGACATGCTCCAGAACATCACTCAGTAAAACAATATCATATTTTTCTTTTTCATCTAAATCAAAACCTGATTGTACAGTAAAATGGACATTTCTAATTTTTTGCTTTTTTGCTCTATTTCGAGCCGTTTGTATTGCGTTAGGACGTATGTCTATCCCCCTTACACTTTTAACATAAGGGGATAAACCGATGTCTAAATATCCTAAATTACAACCAATATTCAATACATTGCATTCCTTCAATTCTTTTTTTAATTCTGGATAAAAAAGAGAAATAAAATCTTCAATATGGTTCCTTATATATTCCGACCTTTTATATCTGTGTCTGGTCATCTTCTAGCATCCCCCTGCCGTACATTGGAACAATCACATACGCTCTTTTTAATCCATTTTCCCCTTTTTTTCTTTTTTTATTCGTTCGTTAACCTTTCTTACTGCCTTTAACAAAACCGAGTCTAGACCACTGCCTTCAAAAGATTTTATCAGCGCATCCAAATCTTTAGGTAAGCAGAATCCGCCAAATGGCTCACCCAGCATTGCTGTTCCATATTTGCTTATCCTTTTGTCAAGTGTACAACCATTTGCAACGGTTTGAGGATTAACATCAAATTTATCGCATATTTTTTTTATTTCATTCCAATATGAAATCTGTGTCGTCAACCAGCAGTTCGATGCATATTTTATTAATTCTGAAGTAGTGAAATCAACAAAGAAAACAGGTACATTCGAAGAGCCATAAATATTCTTCATTAACGAACGCGTAGATTGATTTTCCACTCCAACAATTATTCTATCTTGATTGAACTCATCATCAATAGCAGTTTTTTCACGTAAGAACTCTGGATTATGTGCCAACCTCTCCAGATTGTATTTCTTTTTTAGGTACTGCATCGTTCCAGGTGGACATGTACTCCTTACAATAACAATCTTTTTTGGAAAAAACATTTTATAATTTGATAGTATATGCTCAACGTCTTTCTCATGGGTACAAATCCAAAAGACATCATATCTGTTTATTTCAACAACCAGGTCTTCTTTCCGAATTACTAAACGACCTTCTTTTTCAAGTTTAGATATTACTTCATTATTGATATCATAATAATATACTGCATGTTTATTTGCCTCTAGCCAAATTCCTGTTGCGGAACCGACTACCCCTGCCCCAATAATTACGTGTTTCAATTCACTCACCCACATTTCTGGCAATTATTTTTACATCATTGCTGTCACAGATCGGGCAACATTCATTAGCCCCGCCTCTGAAAAAATCACAGGTGCAGTCTTGATTGTTACACTGATATCTCATCAAATAGCCACGTTTTCCCATTTATTTTGCCCCTGTATTTTTGTAAAATTTAATCAGTTTTCGTAAAATTGTATCTGCCGTATCACCGTAACTTCCACATGTTTCAAATTCTTTCTTCGTGTCGTCATAGACACGTATGTTTGTTGCTTCGCCTTTATTCGGCCGCTCCCCACTGCCTCTCATTTGTATCGTTGATGATGTGAATACAATTTATAGTACAAATAGTTTTCATTTTAATTAAAAAAAAGTTGGTGGGGATGGATAGTTTAACTTTTTTTGGTGGTAGTAGTTCACGTC
>JAUWWG010000042.1 GCA_030616985.1 Thermoplasmatota archaeon | reverse complement strand
GATGATTTTGCCTCCTAGACTGCCTGAGTGCTGAGGGTTGAGCCGACCGAAGGGAAGGCGAACATGCCACCCATTTGAGCGAACGAAGTGAGTAGAAATGAGTGGTACCCGAAGCGCAATTTGACATCATCTTTTGAGTTGAGAAAACAAACAATCTTTATCTTAGATTTATCAATTTCAATTGCGCTTATAATGCCACTCATTTCTACCCACTTCATTTAACCAAATAGAGGACCTATTTACTCCATTTAATCAACTCAGTCCAAAACGCTTGACTAGGTCGCAAAATCACCTAGGATTGATTGTCCTAGCCAGATTTATCTACTTTCTTTGCACCGAGTGTTCTCTCGACGACCTCAGACCCATAAATAGCATCAATCGTTACATGAAATAATAGTTTCTGCCAGATCCGATCAACTCACCCATCACAGGATCCAACAATAACTCCCAGAAATGCCCTTAAAACTCTACTCACAGCGCTTTTCTATACGTGTAGTAAGTTCTATCCCCATGATAGCATTTGTACTTTTAAACCCATATATATAGCACGTTGTACCTAATGTTTGAGTCCTGGAGTCATACCCTCTGCATAGCACCCACTAACTCAATCCATAGATATTTCATACAACGATGTCTTTTATATCATTTATCAAATCAAGAAGAACGATATCACTACAATGTCACCATATGAAAAAATAGCCATTAAGGTGCTCAATTTTCTGGAGAATTCAAGAGAACACTAAGGATTACATATCATCAATGAATTTTCGGCTTAAAGATTTTAATTATTACCTTTAAAAAATAATGTTTAATCTTGACAAATTCCAGTAAATAATTTAAAAAAGATAAGAGGATGAGGAGAGCTTTTTAATCCCCCAAAGATTGTTATCTATGGAATCACACCAAGGTTAAATATTGTTATACCTATTGAGTCAGCACCGGTGCCGCCATGTATGTCATATGCCTTTACCATGACCTCATGATAGAATAAAGCAATCTCATCCCATTCCCATGAATAGACATTATCTATTGCAGTGTAACTTGTGTGCACAAGTTGATTATCTATATAAAATTCAACCTTCTCAATATCCAGAAGTGTATCGATCTCAGCATCAATAACAATATGCCCAAAGGCAAAACAGTTATTGCTTAAGAAACGGATCTTTTGCATGTTGAAGAAATACACATATCCCAATAATGGATTGGTAATACTTACATCAGGTCCAGGAACATCAATGTAAATTGAAAATGTCCCATCTGACGTATCATTACTTGTATGCCCGGCATTATCGGTTGCTGAAATTCTAACCATATAATTAGATCCTTCAGGTAGCATTGAGGTATCCCATTCATAACTACCATCATTTTCTTCATTTGGCGATATCATATTCCAAGATGCTCCACTATTATTACTATATCTAATATCAATAGATAAATCCGTGTCAAAATCATCACTTGCAGTCCAGGCAATAGTTATGGTGCCATTAATTGATTCTCCCCCATTTGGATAGCTTACATGAACACTTGGTGGCGTGATATCCGAAAGTTTTAACGGCAGATAATCTCCACCATTAGCTATGTAGCCTGAACAATTATACGGTATGTCGGTATCTCCAATCGAATCTCCATTCGTGTCATCTCCCATATAGTCATGCCAGAGATTACCACCAACGTATGGACCCCCCATAATATTAGTATTTATTCTCAATGAGACATTCCATATGTTAGTTATTGAATAGAGATCATATACATTAATATAATTGTCTGAAAAATAATTATTGTAAATAAGATTATTATCACTTCCATTATCAAATCGGATTCCATTGTAGTTGCCGATAATGGTATTATTTGCTATTACATGGTAACCTGAGCCATGAATCCAAATACCCTTTCCATTGATGTTGATGCTATTGCCAATGATATGTGTGCCATTTACATTGGAATGTAACTTAATTCCCGTCTGACCGTTTTCAATATCATTATCTTTAATTGTAATGTCAAAAACATCACCGATGCAGCGCTCCCCATTACTATTATTGTATTCTTCAGCTATCCATATTCCATCGGTATTAGCAGTAATCTCGTTTGATTGAATGGTAACATCCATAGCTCCTGCAATAACAATTCCTTGTCCCGAAATTCCGCTGCTTACAGCAAAACTACTATAGCCCACTATAATATTGTGCGTTATGTCAATATCCTTTACAGGGGGCGTTCCATTGACAGACCAAAGATAAATCCCGTAACGTTCCTGCCATGGATTATCGAAGGTATTCTGATTAATGGTAATATCGCTAGAATACATCATACCTAAACTTTCAATATTATTCTTATAGAATTTCACTGATATACTACCATTAAGAAAGATTCTATCAATATTACTATTCAAAACGCTAAGCTGACGAGGGACAGTAACACCATATACTTCATATGGCCAAAAGTGATAATAAACACCTCCAGTGACATCGTTGTTATCAAAAACCACGGGCCTAAAGAAAAGATCCGAACCATTTCTTATTGGCGGAACATCTGCATAACAATATGGATCAATGTAAACAGCATATCCCAAATCAGGTTCCCCAATTATACAATTCTGTATAGTAAGACCGCTCACATCCTGATATCTACCCGTTTTCAAAGAGTGATTTCCGCCTTTAATCGTCAAGCCATCTATCACAACATTCCACACAGTTTCATTTGGAGCAATTAATACTGTTGGGGTTGCATTATTCCCTTGAAGTACAATATCCTCTGCATCGGCACCAAAAACTCCGTGCAATTCAATTGTTTTATTGATAATTAAATTCTCAGGATAGGTACCAGGATATACATTAATACTCCCACCGGCATTCGATATATTAATAACTGCCTGAAGCTGGCTATAATAGAGATCTTGACCTTCAATACAGGCAGCTCTATTGATATTTCGCTCATTTCCACCATATGAATTATTTATTAAAAGTATTATTGTATCATCACCAAGACTTACCCCGTAGTAATTATCCGCAAAAATTGTATCTCTTATCCCGATGTTTATCGAATCGTTAACATAAACAGCATCCTCTTCAATACCCCTGAATGTCGTCTTAGCGATATATATACCCTCACAGCGATTGATAGAAATACCTTGCCGCCGTTTGTAAGAAACTTCGAGATTGTAAATATTACCATCTACGCATCCATCGAAAATACCCCCAAAATAAGTATAATCTTCAAGATAATCATCCATGATTAAAAAATCTGTGACATTTGTAAAAACAAAAATTGTGTCATCAGGTAGTGCATTATAAGAATTCGAATACAAACTAATATTATCCATTTGTGAAAAATACATACAATCTATAAGTGTTTCAATTATACAATTACGTATTTCTACATGGGAAATGTTCGGTGCATCATTATTACCAACTGCAGCTGTAGTCACTACAGATTCATATCGGCGAATTGTAAAATCACCAATAAAAACATGATCGCTTGCAATCTGAACAGTATGTCCACCAACAGCTAAAAATTGCGAGTACGTCTTTCCAAAATCACTAATCATTGTGTTTCCTGCACTAAAAGTAGACCGTAAGATAACAGGTTTATCAATTTGCACGAGTTCTTCATAAGTACCCGGTTTGACGGTCACAATTCCTCCATCAACACTTACACTAATTGCATTATTTATACTTGCAAAATGGGTGACGCCCCACCCAGGCGTGCCAATATCATAATTGTCATCAACCCACACTTCACAGGTTGAATTATCTAAAAAAGTTAGAAAAACATCAATCATATCAGAATCTATGCCCGACATACTTGTAACTGACCCAGTGTACGTGTACATCCCCAATGGTAAATCCCCATTGATGCGGAGAAGAGCATCCGAAAATCCATAGTAGTCCTTTAGAAGTCCATCGATGAGAGATAAATCCTGAGGCCCATCGAAACCTTCTACACTAATATAGAATCTAGGGGCATTGCCGTTGATTATGTCCCACATATGTGCCTGCCAAGTTCCGGGTGTTGCACTGGCATCTACTCCCTGGGACGCCCAATATGCAAAAAAACCAGAAGGATATGAAGTAATATAGAACCCATAAAATCCTTCAGCCAGTTCTCTATCAATGGAAAAATCCCGTACATCAAAACGGTAATAACTCTCACTAGTGTTAACAGGAGAAGTATATCCTGAATATAGTGATCCATATAGGTTATCCCAATTAATTAGATTCACGGATTGCTGCAATTCAAAAAGTAACATTACTGGCTCATCCATTGATTTTATTTCATCGACAAATTCCATATTTATATCAATTGGCTCTGAACTCGTATTATCTTCAGCTAAAACTGTTCCATTGTATGAATAGGAACCGAGTAGATAGTCTCCATTGACCCGATATAGAGCCGTACCGACACCGTAATAATCACGTTGTAAACCGTCAATCAATGAAAAATCTTGATTTGCATCCACGTGTATGTAAAAAGTTGGAGCATCCCCATTGATAATATCCCAAGCATGTTCCTGCCAACTTCCAGGAGTTGCGCTAGAGTTCACACCTTTTCCATCCCAATAACCAAAGAATCCTGAAGGGTGGGAATTCAGATTAAAACCATAAAAACCTTCCGCTAATGAAACATTAGTACAAGCATTTTTAAAAGTTAAATAATACTGCGTTACCGTGGAATTCAAGGCCATTGTAAACCCTGTGTGTAACGTACCATCTACATCATTCCAATTGACCTGATCTACTGATTGCTGCCATTTAGCATTTATGAATTCTGGCTCTTGAGCCGATGCATTTGGCAATATCGAAATTGCAAAAAATAATGCTGCAACAAATCCAACAAGGATAATGTACTTTCTACATATCAAGCTGCTTTTTCTATCATTCGATAACATAATCTTTCGCCCCATTTTCTAACCCATCCCCTCATTAAGGAAATGGCTAATACTATATAATAAACTGGATATTATATAAAGTTTTTGTTTAAAAATTATTTCCAAAATCAAAATTTTAACATTTATTTAACGGGAGCAAGTAACTTGCAAAAAGAGAGGGAATTTGAGAAACCAAGTCCAACTAGATTACTTCGTGTTTTTGTCTAAATATTTTGGAATGATATCAAACGAATTGTTAAAAACAGATCATTCTACCCACATCCATCATCCATAAATCAAAAATATATTTTAGATAAATATATCATAATTAATATGAATAAGGATAGAATAAAATGTAAATATTATTATAATATTAAGTAACATAATAGCAACATCATAGAGTGATAGGATGAAATAAGATAGCACAACATACTCAAAGGATATAAGGAAAAAGAATTTTTCTAAAAATATAACATATATGTTAAAAAACTGAAGAGATAGAAAATATAATAAACAGAGAAATTGTAAAAAATAATATCATATTTGATATAAACCCAGTAGAAAAATATATTTAATATATTCTTAATTATCAACTTACGCCAACCTTAACATAGGATATTCCTCAAATATAAAAGCAAGATAACTAATATCGATAATATATAATAAAAATGACAGACAATCTCTGTATTAACCTGAAACTAAAAACGATCTTAGTCATCTAACCAACCATAGAATTATATCAAATTTGCTACAATCAAGGATATTTACAACCAAGAAAAAATAAAAAATTTTGTTTATTATTTAAAATTATGTACGTCAACCAAGATGATCCCTCAACCTTTACTAAAGATCCGGTGGATCGGCCATCAAAATTCATTCTGTCAATATAGACAATATCTGCATACACTTCACAAAAACTCTACTGAGTTGGTATTGCTACATTAAGATCATAGCTATTTAATCACACAAATATCGTGCTCAATTGAATTCGATAGAACAGCTTCAGAAAAAATTAAACAGTGAATCGGGGCGTCCCCCCAAATTAACTTTTGAAGACTTAGAAAGATACTGGATACATACATGAGAAAGTCTACCTATGGCAACACATCTTCAGAAATATTTAATTACCAAACTAAACGTATGTTTTCATACATGAATTGGAGTGGAGAAAAGCATTATATCTTTAGCCTTTTCCCTACTCTTTTCTCATTTCATCAAAAGAATTATTTTATTGTTTTTATTTTGGTAGAAAATTATATAAACAATCAAAACCATTGTGAAGATATATAGTAAATTATTAAAGAATAAAAAATAACTTTATAGGAGAATAGGAAATTATGTACGGTAGTAAAAAGTATATTTACCAAAAGAAGAAGGTGGTTCTCTCAGTGATACTAGCAGTATTGATGCTTTTACCAAGCACTGCAATTGGAAACGATTATCCCGATTTCCCTGGAACGCCAGCTCCAGCAGACACCGATTTCGATGATTGCGATAGCGTGGAAGTAATGGTAGGTGAGATAATCAGTCCACCATCAAGTGGAATGACTGGAGCCTATGATATAACGGCCAATTTCACAGCTGTTAAAATAATTATAAATGGCATTAGAGACTACGATGAAAATGAACCTTGGATTGAACATGAATTATCACCAGATAACAATGGCACTCCACACGTACACTTTTATACATCATGTGATGAAGATTATATGTATGTAGCCTTTGAGAATCAAACAGACGGGATATTAGCTGGAGAGTTATTCATAGACAAAAACATGAATAACACATGGGATGGTCCATCCGAAGATAGCTTCTTTACCATAAATTATCTTGGTTCAAATAATGATAAGGTTAAGGACCATAATGGACATGAAGTCCCCAATAGCATGGTAGGATGGGGAGATCAAACATTCGTAGAAATAAAAATACCAAAAGTAAATTGGTCTATCTGCAATGATTGGGCATATCGTATTATATCTACACCAGTGGGTGACTGCAGTTGTAGTTCAATAAACCTGCCCTTAGATCCAGTAACCATGAGCGTAATATTAGGTACTGATAGTTATTTCATTACAACACTCAGCAATGTACCTCTAGGCTATGATGTCGCTAATGGTGACTACATTGGATGGTGTGTAGATCAGCAACATTCGATCAACCACTCAGGTAAAGAATATTCCGTAGCGCTCTGGTGCAGTTACGACCACCTAATGCCATGGCTAGACGATGATTGGGACATGGTAAACTATATCATAAATCATAAACACCCAGATGCAACTATGCAAGACATCCAAGATGCAATTTGGTATTTTGTAAATGGCGGCAATGATCCTTCAACTGATATCGGATGGTCAATGGTTGAAAATGCAACGAACTTTGGCGAAGGTTTCGAACCGTTAACTGGTGAGGTATGTGCCATCCTTTGTGATGCTGGTATCAGTGTTCAGAAAACATTTATAGAAGTTCTAGTACCTGCTGCAGATGATGGAAGTTGGAATCCTAGTTGGGGAAATAATTCTGCTCCTTCAACACCACCCGATAATGAATTTTTAACATTCACCTGTGACTACGATGGCGAATATAATTGCCCATGTGGTGTAGGTTTCAAAGCCCTAGCTGATATATATGAAATAGTACCTGGGGATTATACAACGATCTATGAAACGGATTTTGAAAATAGTTCCAATGTTTCAAATGAATGGATCACCTACAGTCTTGATGGAAATCCAGACACTTGGGAGTTATCTGAAGATAGAAGTCATTCGTCAAGTCATGGATACCATTGTACCAACAATATAACCTACTTTGGGGATGCCTATGATATTTTACAGATGAAAAACTCGCTGGACTTATCAGACGTTAACAATGTTTCATTTTCATTCTGGCATTGGTGTGAGGGAGATACATACACCTCAAACAATCAGGAACAGATAGCCGATTATGGAGACGTGGAGTTATACACATACATCGAGAGTAGCTGGAGTTGGATCTCTTTATCTGATCTAGGTATAAGCAACCTTTATTACGACAATGGCTGGGTCAAAGCTGAAATAGATATAGAAATCTCAAAGTTATATCCACTGAATGGTGAGAACATATCTGGAGATACACTCCTGACAAGCCAAGCTAAATTTAGATTTGTTTGGAAATCTGATCCGCAGTTCCAGTTTGAAGGGTGGTATATCGATGATGTGAAGATAGTAGTGGGAGAACACCCGCATAATGAACTCATCTGGCAAACCCACTATGTTTACTGGTGTGTATCATTTGGATCCACAATAACTAGAACATTCCCAATGCAATGGAATGCGGACAAGGAGGGAAAATATCTGGTAAGGGTATGTGTTCAGGAAGAACCTCCATGGTGTGGCATGTCATGTAACGAGAAGATTGTAACAATTGGCAATATTCATGATGTTGCTGTTACCTCACTTAGTGCAGCAGATGCTATAGAAGAAGGAGATGATCTATTCATTGAAGCTGTTATTAAGAATGTTGGGACATACATTGAAAACAACACCCAAGTAAAAGCTACGTTAAAAAAGAACGGAAACGATCCGCCAGTCTGGCAGGAAACCGTAACCATATCAAAACTCAATGTATCTGAAGAAAAAACCCTGAATTTCACATGGGAAGATGCATCATATTGTGATTACCTATTGGAAGTAAGAGCCATCCATCCAGATGATGAAGTTCCAGAAAATAATTCTAAAAGCAAATGGATATTAGTAGCCACAACTTTATTTGAAGATGACATGGATGACGAATGCTGCTGGGATCATTTTGACCTGACTGGAGGAGAAGGACACTGGGGCATCTGCACTTCAGGAGATGATAACTATCTTTGGTGCGGAATACCAGAAACAACCAAATATGGCAACAACTGGAATGACGTTGCAACTATCAATGAATCCATTGATTTATCTTTATATTCAGCAATTTACCTGAATTTTACCATGCACAATGAAATAGTTGAAAATGACAAGGGTTACGTCGAGATAAGCAAGGACGGAGGAAGACACTGGGACATAATTGCAGAATACACTGGTAATTCAGACTGGGAAGAAAAGAGCTACGACATCTCAACTTATAACACAAGTGATGTTGTAATCAGATTTAGATTCTTCTCCAATGAATCCATTACTGACAGAGGATGGATAATAAATGATGTTTCCATAGTGGGCGACGGAACGACCCGCTTTAGTGATGATTTTGAGCTGGGTACTGGAAAATGGATTATAGAAAGATTAAGAGCCGGAGACTGGTGGCAGCGTGTAGTGAAATCAAAGATTGGAGATTCAAGTAACATAGCATACTGGTGTGGCGATGAGTTAGCTGGCATGTATCCTGCAAATCTTGACAATGTTTTGGTACTGAAAAGTTCATTTGCAATTGATCTCTCAAAAGCATTTGAAGCGGACGTTGTTTTCTCGACATGGTACAACATATCAGAAGGAGACTTAGGAACCCTCGAGATAAGCGATGATGACGGCGCATCATGGGATTTGTTAGATTCATTCAATGGAGAAAGCGGAGGATGGACAACAAAATCAGCAGATATAACATCCTGGATTGGTGGAGACATTAGAATACGATTTAGATTTATGTCAGATGATTCATCAGAAAGCGAAGGATGGTATGTCGACGATGTAAAAATTGTTGCAAAACTTGACTTTGATCCTCCAGTAACATCATGTACACTCGCAGGAACAATGGGACAGAACGACTGGTATACATCTACAGTCCAGATAACTTTGACAGCTGTAGACGGAGGTTCTGGAGTAAAAAACACTTATTACAAACTTGATGGGGGCAGCCAAACTACATATACTTCACCTATCACTGTATCAGGCGATGGATCGCATACTATTGAATATTGGTCAGTCGATAACGTTGACAACACCGAAACACACAGTTCAGAATCATTCAAGATCGATACCCAAGCACCAACAGTTAATATCACTAAACCAGATATAGGAATATATTGGAGAGATATGAAAATATGGCCGCTGATCGAATTTTCATTGCTAGAATGGTCAACACCATTCATCATCAGAGACATTACAATTGTAGCAAGTGCAAATGATGCAACTTCAGGAATTGATCGTGTCGAGTTCTACATAGACAGTGTCCTTGAGTCAACCGATACAACTGCACCTTATGAATGGAACTGGGACGAAACAGTGTTCTTTACCCACACCATAGAAGTTAAGGCATATGATGCAGCAGGACACATGGATACCGCATCAAAAAATGTAAGAATATTTAACATCAACCTTTTTGGCAATTAGCCAAATAACAGTTACAGACGATAGGACATATAAACGTAAATAAGAAATCCCTGATCTTATATAGGTCAAGGGATGACTCTTTCTTTTTTTATTGTGCCAGATTATTTTCTTTAAAAACCATCCATTCAAAATCAAGTAATTTTTACATTTTTCAATATACCAAAATTTTAAAATGTTGGATTGTTTATACAGATACAGAATGATAAATAGAGACGAATCTTTCGCATTACTGGGGAAATATCTCAAGGACGATAAACTATTAAAACATTCTCTGGCAGTGGAAGCCATACTAGTAAAAATGGCAAGAAACCTTGAAGAGGATGAAAGAGTATGGGGTTTAACAGGTTTGCTTCACGATCTTGATTATGAATATACTCAAAGAGAGCCGGAAAAGCATGCAACTGTTTCTGCCCAGATTCTAGAAGGATTACTCCCAAGGAATGCCGTGAATGCTATAAAGGCTCATAATTACATGCATACGGACTATATTCCTACCACAGCCCTTGATAAAGCCCTAATTGCGGCAGATGCTATCTCAGGACTCATCATAGCTACGGCGCTAGTAATGCCGTCAAAAAAACTTTTTGAAGTAGAATTGAAAACTCTGTTGAATAAATTTAGGGATAACTCTTTTGCAAGAGGATGCAATAGAAATAAGATCGAGCTTTGTCTTGACATAGGAATTAGTCAAGAGATGTTCCTTGAACTGAGTTTGAATGCACTTAAAGAGATATCAGATAAATTAGATCTCTAGAATTCTTGATGACCACATATCTGGATATCAACGTCTTAACGTTCGTTTTCATATGAAAAAAATATGATTTACCAAAGGAAGAACAAAATTGACAAACCATTTCTGAGCATGTTACTAAGATTTTATCAAAGCAGCTTCTGAATAATGTTGGAAAAAATGTCAAAGAATCTATTATTTTCCACCATCAGCATAAATGGTAAATTATTGAAAATATATCCCAGATGAATATATCATAATTGGTACAATATATTGATCATCACATAAGAATCAAAATTATATTGAAAAACTAATCTTACATAAGATATATCATATATGTTATTAAAACTGTAGAAATAATATATAAAATCAATAACCAAAAAGATTAAAAGATAATATTACATTTGATATAAAGCAAGGGGGAAATATATATTTGAAATCATCAACTTACGCTAGTCTTGTCACCATAATATTTCTGAAGCATAAAAGTAAGATGAGTAGAAGTATCGAGAGTGTAATAAGAACAACAGATAAACTCTGTAACGATCTGAAACTAAAAAACGATCTTAGTCATATGACCAAATATAGAATTATATCAGATTTGCTACAATCAGGCATACTTACAACCAGGAAAACCAGAAAAAATAAAAAACTTCGACTGTCTAAGAAAATCGTCGATTTTTTCTAACATACCTATTAGGAGAATCCGTTAAAATGATTCTAAAACTGAGTTTCTTCTAAGTCCTCAGATGCATTTTTCCAAAAAACTGAATTTATAGTAAAGGTTTAATAATACAAATGGTTGTATTAAATTAAGAGTTTGTGATGTCGTGTACAAAAAAGAAGAACCCTCCGAAGAATACATAAGACTGCCCTTGCCCAAGAAACATAAAAATGAAATGTTTGCTATAGCGGACAGGTTACTAGGTGGATCAAGAATGAATGTCATCTGTGCAGATGGAAAATCACGTATGGCACGTATACCCGGAAGAATGAAAAGAAGGCAACGTGTGAGAGCAGGCGATCTAGTGATTATAAAACCATGGGATATACAAGATGAAAAAGCAGACATAGTATTTAGATATAGGCGAACTCAATCAATAGTACTTAGTAGAAGAAAACTACTCCCAGAGGAAATTGATGTATTCTGACCGTTTTTTAGATAAAAAAGTGACTAAAAGATTAGATAGAGAGATACAGGCTCTTATTGATAGAGTAGGTGCCGACAGAAAAACACTTGATGAAGTTTTTGACAAATCCACGTTACTTGGTTTAGAAAAATTAATTTCTAATAGAATAATCGATATCCTAGATTTTCCAATTTCTACAGGCAAGGAGGGCAACGTGTTTCGAGGGGTAACCCCAGATAAAGAATATGTGGCCATAAAAATATATCGCACCTCAACATCAACATTTAAGCATATATCAAACTACATAATCGGAGATCCGCGTTTTCAATCAATGCATAAAAACCGAAGAGGTATAGTATTTCTATGGACGAAAAAAGAATTTAAAAATCTTGAGAGACTGCATGAAGCAAAAGTAAAAGCACCTAAACCAATTACCAAGATAAACAACATTTTAGTAATGGAATATATTGGAGATTCTAAAGGAGCTGCCCCAATGTTAAGAGATGTTAAACTGGAAAACCCAGAAAGCACATTTTCTACATTAATTGATTTTATCTCGCGGATGTACAAAAAAGCAAATTTAGTACACGGTGATATGAGTGCATTTAATGTACTAATGTACAAGAATCAACCATATATAATAGACCTTGGGCAGGGTGTATTGATAGAACATCCACAGGCACATGAATTCCTAAAAAGAGATATCCATAACATCATACAATTTTTTAAAAAATATGATATAGAAGCAGATGAAACAGAAATCTATAAGAATGTTACAAAGAAATAAACCGTGGCTGTGATTAAGATGAAATATATAAAAATACCAATGGAACGAATTGCAGTGGTAATAGGGCACAATGGAGAAACAAAGGGAGAATTAGAGAATAAGTCAGGAGTTCACCTTGAAATTGATTCTAAATTAGGGGAAATAGCTATTAATGATCACAACGTAGAAGATCCGCTACAGGTTTTAAAGTTGGAAAGCATTGTACTTGCCATAGGCAGAGGTTTTTCTCCTGAACACGCCATGAAACTGCTGGATGATAATACCGGTTTATTCATTTTTGATATTCATGATTATGTAAGTAAAAAAGAATCGCATGTTAGGAGGTTAAAAAGTAGAATCATTGGCACTGAAGGCAAGACTAAGCGCGTCCTTGAGGAATTAACTGATTCGTACATATCTGTATATGGCCATACAGTTTCCATTATCACCGATTTTGTGAGTATGGATATAGCAAAAAGGGCAATTGATAAACTTTTAAGTGGTAGTAAACATGCTACGATTTATAGGTTTGTTGAAAGCAATATGAGACAATTGAGACTGGGCAGAAAGCTATAATTCAACAGGTAATCTTTTAATACGATATTCTATTCTGCTGTGCTAACTGTGACCATTTGATTGCCGTCCTAGCTCAGTTGGTGGAGCACTCGGCTGTTAACCGAGCGGTCGCCGGTTCGAGTCCGGCGGACGGCGTTATATTTTTGGTAACGTTTTTAGGGCGTTAATACAGATTTTTCTAAAAGCGCTGGAGAATAAGGATTATGTTGAAACGTGCTATCTACTCTTACAATGAACTTTTTCTGTCCATCTTCAATAGTAAGATAAGAACCTTTATGTAATATACCTGAATCTTTAATATTACTTCTAGAAACAAGTGCAATCTTTCCTTTTTCTTCGCCAGTAACAATCCAAACCATTTTTATCCCCCAAATCCAAATCTTTCTTGATTTATTGTTGGAGTTATTCCGACACTTTGCATAAGTTTTGTGAAATTTATAAGTTTTAAAGTCGCCCTTGCATATTTTTCTGCTATAGCAATTGTTCTAAGTTGTGGATTTTTTGGTTGTAAATAACTCTCCCTTTCACTCAATTTAATTATTTTAAAACACTACAAACCGTACGTTTCCTCGCCTATCTCCACCGTCATTACTTTCATTTTACCCTCGGCGATTAACTAGAGGGGGATAAACTAT
The DNA here is from genome assembly GCA_030616985.1 of Thermoplasmatota archaeon. Lineage (GTDB taxonomy): Archaea > Thermoplasmatota > E2 > DHVEG-1 > DHVEG-1 > JAUWWG01. The sequence continues at coordinate 4,267 of JAUWWG010000042.1, read as the reverse complement.
AATCGGGTCACTCCTAGATGACTAGGGGAAAACGCCGTAATAAGCTCCCCCCATTTCGATGTCTGAATATGTTTCAAGGAGAGATTTTACCTAGTTTCCAAGCGGTTTAAGGGGAGATAATTTTACTTATAGACTAGTATTAGCTAACGCTGAATAACCGCTAGAACGCTTTAAATAGGGTTTTTAGACGAGTAAAAATAACGTAGGGGCAAAGGTAATTCCCGGTTTTTGGAAGGGGGTTAGTAGGGAATGTGAATATATATAAAATACAACATGATTTATTGTAGATGTTATTGTTAACACTTGTTAAGGAAACATTTAAGATAGAATAATATATTATAAATGTACAATTTTAATATTGGGGGAGGCAACCTATGAAAATTATGTTGAGTAAAGCATTGGTTTTAGCTGTAATTGTTTTGTTTATTGGAGCAGGGTTTGTACCGAGTATAAGTAGTGATATTTCTAGTTTAAATGCTGGTAATACGTTGTATGTTGATGACGATGCCGACCCAGGCTGGTATGATGCAACACACGTAAAGACAGTTCAAGAGGGCGTTGATAATGCAACTGCTGGGGATACTGTTTTTGTGTATAATGGAACTTATTTTGAGCATATCGCAGTAAACAAGCCAATTGACTTGATTGGTGAAAATATGAGTACTACAGTTGTTGATGGTACTTTGAATGGGAATTGTATTAACATAGTCTCGAATTGGGTAAATATTAGCTATCTAACAACAATAAATAGTGGCCCATATTCATCAGGTAATGCAGGTATAGAAATTATTGGTTCTCAGTATTGTAGTATATCGAATTGCAATTCTTCAAAACATGGTTATCATAACTTACGTATCACATCGTCCTCAGATTGTTATATAACAAGTTGCCAATTCAGTGATGCTCCTGGAGTTTCTTTAAGGGTGAACGATCATCGGATAGATTTAATTAATTGTAGATTTGTTAATGCTAGTCTGGAATATGGAGCAACTTCAACATCGCATCTTATTGCAAATTGCGATTTCTACAAGAGTTATATTGCCTATAGAAGTAATTCAAACAATATTATTATGGAAAATTGTTCATTTTCATATTCAATGAATGATTATGGTATTAAGTTTCATGGTTCAGGGAATAACAATATCATTAGAAATTGCACAATATCAAATACGAAATATGGTTTTCATGGACAATCAAGTTTCTCAAATAATTATATTTATCATAATAATTTCATAAACAATACTTATAATTCATATGATGAAGGAAATAATCATTGGGACAATGGATATCCCTCAGGTGGTAATTATTGGGATGATTATAATGGAGTTGATAACTACCATGGAGTAAATCAAGATATTCCAGGAAGCGATGGTATAGGAGACACGCAATATCCAATATCTGGTGGCACTAATCAAGATAACTATCCATTTATGAATCCAAGCGGATGGCTTAATAACCCACCAACTGCAGATTTTACTTACAGTCCTTCTTCTCCAACCGATTTAGATGTTATTCAATTCACTGATACATCAACAGATATCGATGGTTATATTGCTTCATGGTACTGGGAATTTGGTGATGGGGATAATTCCGCTGTTCAGAATCCAACACACCAATATGCTGACGACGGCACGTATCTTGTAAACCTTACAGTAACAGATGATGATGGTACAAGTGATAGTATTCAGAGGACTATTGTTATTAGTAATGTTCCTCCAGTTGCAGATGCCGATGGACCATACTATGGAACTATATGTGAACTTATTCAATTTGATGGTTCTGGGAGCTACGATCCTGATGTACATGGTTTCGTAGATTCGGCGAGGGGAATTGTTCGGTATGAATGGGATTTCGGCGATGGAAATAACGGATCAGGTATGAAACCAACTCACGAATACAGTCACCCTGGCGAATATCAAGTAAATCTCACAGTTTGGGATGATGATGGAGCAACTGATACAAATTATACCTTCTCATCAATAGGTTTACAAATACCGCCTCAAGCTGATGCAAACGGACCATATGAAGGGCATGTCGGCGAATCAGTACAATTTCATGGTTCAGCAACAGGGGGAGAGCCACCATACACATGGAATTGGGATTTTGGGAACGGATACAGTTCAAGTTTACAGAACCCAATATATACTTACGGTGAAACAGGTGTTTATACCGTTATTTTGACTGTTACAGATGATAACGACAATTCTGATGATGATACTACCACTGCAACAATATACCCAGAAAATGTATTGTTAGCTGATGCAGGCGGACCATACGCTGGTTTTGTCAATGAATCAGTTCAATTCTATGGTAATGCATCAGGCGGGGAACCACCATACAGCTGGTACTGGGAGTTTGGAGATGGTAACACGTCAGCACTTCAAAATCCAACACATATCTACAATAAGGTTGGCGAATACGATGTAATATTGACTGTTACTGATGATTTTGGACAAAATGATAATGATAAAGCATTCGTAAAAATCCTACCGCAGGATGATGAACCTCCTCTTGTTTCAATTCAAAAACCAGATAAAGGAAAGCTTTATATCAGAAATAGAATGATTTTTCCCATATTCTTGACAACTGTGATAATTGGTGATATTGTTGTAGAATCATATGCTATTGATGAAATAACAGGTATTTCCAGAGTAGAATTCTATTTAGATGATAACTTCCAGTTTTCAATAAGTTCAGAGCCATATGTTTGGACATGGGATGAACGGGCATTTGGTAAACGCACCATAAGGGTAACTGCCTATGATAAAGCTGGAAACAGTGCAAGTGATGAAATAGAAGTGTGGAAGTTTTTCTAATTCTTTCTCGTCCTGAGTTCAGCGATAGGGCGAGTAATGCATCTATTAAATCAGCATCACTATCTACAGATGTTATTGTTAACATCTGTTAAGGAAACATTTAAGATAGGATACTATATTGCAATTCTACGGTTTTTATATTTAGGGAGGAAATGATATGACAACAGGTTTGTATAAGAAAGGCATGGTTTTAGCCATAATATGTTTATTTGTTGGAGCTGGTATTGTACCGAGTATTGGTGGAAATTTAGATGTTATATTCTCTGATAATTTTAATGACAATTCAAAAGATTTCAGCAAATGGACAGAAATATATACTGATGGTATCTGGGAGGAAATAAATCAGATAACTGAATTTCAGCTTTACGAACCAGGTAGTGGAGTACATAGAGAAGGAATCGAAAGCAAATCCTTTATGGTTTTTCTTTCTACAACCCAAAATAGTATCATAACATGGGATTTAATAACAGCAATTAATACAACAAGTTCTGTTGGAAGTATTTTCTTTGAAGTTACCAGTGGAACAAATTGGATAAGAGCAATGTGGCACAGAGCAAGTCAGAGATTTGAGTACCGTGATAGCAATGACGTTAGTGCGACTGTATTAGGTTTATGGGGGGAAGGTAACTCTAGCTGTGAATTGCAGATATATATTAATAGATATAAACTTAAAATGAGAGATTTTGATAGTGGATGGATTAATGATACAATATTTCCATCTAATCCATCACTTAGTTTAAAATTGTGGATCAATACTGGTGGAAGTACTCCATCATTATATATGCGTGAAGGTTTTGATAATGTTGTAGTTAAAGGATACCCACCTAATGATCCTCCATTTGCAGATTTTACATGGTCTCCATCCAATCCTGCGCCAAACATGCTGGTTACCCTTGACGGCTCAGATAGTGTTGATCCTGATGGCACCATTACCTTGTATGAATGGGACTGGGACGATGATGATGTATATGACACCTCTTCTAGTGATCCAACGGCAACTCATGAGTGGTCTACCGCAGGGGATTATCCAGTCACGTTACGAGTCACGGATGATTATTATACAACTGATACAAAAACACAGACTGTGCATGTGGAAAACTACCCACCAGGTGTTGCAATCAGCTCTCCAAAGGAAAATGAGACCGTTAATCTTACGATACTTGTTAAAGGGGTGGCAAGTGATTTGAATGGAAATGAGACTGTGAATCATGTTGAGGTAAAGATCGACAGTAATGACTGGAAAATAGTGACCGGTACAACCGCTTGGACTTACAGTTGGGATACCACCGAGGTTGATAATGGTCCACATACGATTTATGCCAGAAGTTATGACGGAGATATTTATTCAGTAAATTGCTCTATTCATGTAATCGTTAATAATGTTTTTTCTGAAGTTGTTATTGATAAGATTAATGGTGGTTTTCGTGCAAACGCTGAGATTAAGAATATTG
>JAUWWG010000033.1 GCA_030616985.1 Thermoplasmatota archaeon | reverse complement strand
TGCTTTGAATTTTTTTAAAAATTCGTCAAACTCTATTGATCTACGGAAACGAATTACTCTTACTACTTCCCCTGTTTTTTCATCAAATAACTCGATTACTTCTTTATATTTCGTTCCAACTCTGCTCATTTCCCCTTCTACACCTACCTACAAGTTCATAACATCTGTTTCTTTTAAAAATCAACCCTAATAGGGTGAGTGTGAAAAGATGTTGAAAACATGGATTGTTGAATTATGGTTGATAATGACAGTATCTACATGCATTTATCACAAGACATGTTTTTCTTTTCTCTTTTTCTTACGTTCCTTTCTTTCCTTCTTTGTTAAAGGCCCAGGTTTCTTCCCTGGAGATACATCTCTTTTGCCCTTGTCTTTACTCATATCACCTTCCTCCTTAATTCAAATCCAATAACATAATTTAATTTATAAAGAATCAGTTTCTCTATCTATCATTTCCACCTTATCTTTTTTCAATTCGTCTGCTCCCACAATACGGACAATACATTTTATCTGTCTTTGTATCAACCATAGGGTTACCAAAGTCAAAATTACACTCATTACAATGCCATACCATCGGCATAATCATTTCACCTTATCCTTGTCAAGATTATGAAATCCACCCTCAATTATTTTTAGCCCAAAATAACAAGGAGTCAAAGCGTCATGTATCCCATACAAAATTGATAGATATATCCAAACAATTTTGTGAGGACCATCTTTTTCTTTGTCTAGTAACTCTATTATATAATCAAGAATTTTATTTTTTATTACATTAGCATAGTTTAATAATTCATCTTCACTAAACTCCATTAGTTTTAGAAATTTAGGTTGGAATATTTCTTCTTTCGTTTTCTCCATTTGTTCATAATTTAATTCTGTAAATGGAACTATTTTATCTTCGTCTATTTCTCCCATCATTTCACCTTATCCTTATACTGCAATTTATCCAACAAAGACTGTTGAATTTTTACCATTTCCCCATTTTCCGGTAGTATATCCCATTTAACCAAGTTAATCAGAAAATCCTTTTCCTCTTCTGTTACATCAATAATCATTTCTATTTCACTTTATCCTTAAATTCTTTTTCTATAAGATAAGTAATCATATTTGATTGACTGCGTTCTTCTTTTTCTGCGATAATCTCTAAGTGTTCTTTTGTTTTCTTTGGCATTGTGATATTTAATCTTTCATATACCATTTGATCTGACATAATTAAGTAATCTATGTTCATATATTTAATACGTTGCCATAATGTATTAATACTGTATTGTATTTATAGTTGTAAAAAAGGAGAGATATAAATATGGAAGAAAAAACAATAGAAGAGGAAAAAGAGGCAGGTGAGAAATTTGAATGGGAAGCAGAGACTAGAAATCCAGTTATACCAAGTCATGAGATAACCATACCTGATTATATAGCATCTCATATAGGTTTAGAGGAAGCAGGTGATCGAGTAGCGTTCTGTGTAACGAAACATAACGGTGAAAATGTTGCGATTATGAAAAAAGCCGATGGGGAGTGTTGAAAATATGGAAAAAGTGACACTTGTAAGAATAGGAGAAAACTATGAGGTAAAACTTCCTAAAGAGACATGGGAAGGTATAGAAGCTAAACCTGGTGACACTGTAGAACTAAGTATTGAATTAAGAGATGATGACGACGGATCTGGTGAATATGAATATCTTAAAATGAAGAAACAATCACTCGCTACTGTTATGATACCTACAAAAAAATACATTGATCTACAGGAGATGATAGACAGAAAAGAGATACCTTTTCAGACTGTAGAGGAAGCTATAATAAAAGCCATTGAAGAGATGTTAAACGAAAACTAAGTGAGGTGCTGAAAACATGGAGAACATAGATTATTGGCATGGTTTCCAGGATGCATTAAACCTTGCAGAACACGAACTTAGAACAACGGAAGGTGATCCTCTGGGTATCCTTCATATGATTACAAAACGGGTTACAAAAGAAAGATCATGCAGAATTGAACAAGAATTGTGTTTATAGGAGACATGGAAAATATGAATAAAAAAGAATTGGACATTGAACTAGACAAGATACATGAAAAAGGGGATAAGATATTTATACCATCCAGTTTAGCAGAAGAAATGTTGGATCGAGAGATCAAAAAAGGAATTGAAAATCTCAGCAAATAAAACTCTCTATCTCTTTTTTTCTTTTTTTACTATATCGAAAATTGGTTTGTTATTTTTTGATGCTGTAGGGTTTAACTCATTGGGGGGATGGGAATTTCTTAATGAGCTAAACCCTTTTAGCTGTTGCAAATTATCGGTAATAACCATGTGATATATATTTTTTATGTCTACCTGTTTTATATCACATATGGTATAAACTACAGGTTAAGCATGGGCCACATAACCAGGGGTATCATGATCTACATTACATAACACATTTGATATGAAATAAGATAAGAATATTCTTCTGGTATATCCGCTATTCGTTGCCAGTTGCTACTTTGGTCTCGTGTGATACCAATATCTTTAAGTTTTGGAATAGATAATGTCGTGTCATTCGACATTATTGTTTTATCTGTTTCTCCTGGTTTTTTTATTGTTTCTTTTATCAGCTCCCCTGCTTTTCGATTAGATACTTCTCTTCTCTCGTATCTTTCTTGTTTTAAAAACTACGACATTTACGACATTTTAAGGAGAAGTATACGACATTAAAAAATTTCCATCATATATACTAGGTACTCTCTCTCTCGTAGTTTTCTGAAAACAAAAAGTCTCACAAATCTAACATTTAAAGGAGAAGTAACCTCACATTTTGAACATTCCTTTTTATTGAAAAATTGATACATCTAATATTAGATTTACTCTCTCTTCTCTGTAGTTTCTTACTTCAAAAAGTCGAAGAAATGAAAGATTATATCTAAAAACAGTCGAAGATTAAAGAAAACCCATTTCAATTAGATACCCTCTCATCTCTCGTATCTTTTTTGTTTCAAAAACTACGACATTTACAACATTTTAAGGAGCAACTAAACGACAATTAAAGCGTTCCCATTTCAATTGCTTTTTTTGTTACCTCAGATGTTGAAAAGGAGATGATAAGGTTACAGAATCTTAAATATAACTTAATAGTTTTGATATTTATGACTGTTGAACAGCGAATTAATAATGTCATAAAGCAAATCGATGCAAATCCCTTAATTTATCATCGGGAAGCTGACATTAGAGCAATGTTATATAATGAGCTCTGCAAAGAATACTCTGAGTTGATTAATACTAAATTAGGCTATAGAACAGGTTTAGTTCATTGTGAATATTTTGGTGGAGATGGAACAAGAATAGATGTTGTTGTTTTAAACAAAGAAGATGCTGAAAAGATTGAAAGACATACTCTGGAAAAAACAAAAATTAATGGAGTAGGACATATTAAGTTGGATGATGCAATTGAAATAAAAACAAATCTTGGACGACTTGGTGATAAAAAAAAGGGAGTGATTGGTGATAAAAAAAAGGGAGAAGAGGGAGTGATATATAAAGATATAGATAAATTAGTAAAACAAGGGAAAAAGAATCCTAAGATCAATCTATATCTATTGTATTTTGTGAGATACCATACTAAAAAGAATAAAGAGAGAACAGTGGAAAAACGAAAAAAAATATTGAAGTTGGTAGAGAAAGTAAGAAAAGATTGCAAGAAAAAAGATATTATTTTTAAAACAAATAACGAGAAAAATTATTTTCTACAAAAATCTCTCGTTCCTTGAAGGGGTTTTCTTCTACTGCCTTAACATAAGCCCTGGCACGTTGAACTGTTTTAGCAGAAACATTTACTTTTTTAGCTGTTTTCTCGTTGACATCTTCTTTATCCGTAGAGGACAAGTTGTCCTTTACGGTAAATTTTCCCTTTTCAGTTCTTGGTTGATTTTCTTTGTTTTCATACTGTTTACTGAGATCATCTAATAAGTATGCCTGTTTTTCAGGTGTAAGTTGCCTTCTTAAAAGATTATCAAGGATAACATACTCTGTTAATGATCTGTTAATAAAAAAATTGATGCTTTTTAAATCTCTCTTATGAGCAGTAAAAACAAACGGAGTAGTGGTGGTAAGAAGATAGAAAAAATAATGTTATAGTATTAACTCTCTCTTTCCAAAGATAAACAAAACAATTACGGAAAAGCAAAACCGATATATCTTATAATTTTTAGAAGAAACTTAAAACATTTCAGAACACTATGAAACACTTGGAGCTGATAGAAAAAAAATAATGATATATTATTGGTTTCTCTCTCTATCCCATGAAACTGTTAAATAAGTATTTTTATGTCTAATTGAATCTGTTGGTTCTTTCTAAAAAAGGTAAAATAATGTTCAATATTGTCAATTTTAACAAGTTGCTAGTAGATCACCCCTGAGAGTCTAATCTACGAAGATAGATAGTTTCATTTCAAAATATAATAATTATTAACTCTCTCTTTCCATGATAAACAAATTAGTTAGTTATTAAATTTTCATTTTCTCTAAGAAAATCAGCGTGAATATTGCAAACATTCTGGTAACTTGAGTTACCCTGATAGTTTAATTCAAAGACTAAATTCTCATTTCAAAATTGTGATATAAAAAACTCTCTATGTAGCTATTTTTTATATACATACATTTTAATCGAAAATTTTTTGTTTGCTATATCCCCATCCCTAGTTAGACTATCGATTCAAATTTAATATATTCCGTTGTGCTTCCTAGATAGATATTTTTAAAAAAAGTTTAAAATTACTTAAACACGATTGATAGTCATGTTAACCAGGGTTTTTTGTTCATAATTAATTTTGGAAAATTTGATTTAAAAAAACTCTCTCATTGGGCAACAAATCAAAATTAGTAGTATTTTAAACTTTTTCAACCATCAATATCTATATTCCCATCCCTAGTTGGCACGTTCGTTTTCGTTCTTCTTTTCAGTAGGGCTTTAAGGTACTGTGTAAAACTGTACCGGCTTTAAGATATAAAGTTTGAAAAAAAGACGAATAAATATCTCTCTAGTAGCTATTTTTTTTAGTTAGTTACCTTTTTAATTATACCTGAGAGTCTAGTCTTTTAAGATAGATAGTTTCAAGTTTCTATCTATAATTGATCAATACTCTCTCTCTTTGGTGTTGAGCGAAAAGTAGTTGCAAATATCCAATCATTAGGAGAAAAAACAAAGAAAACCATGTGAAAATTAAGACGTTTAGCACCAAAAATCAATGAAAACATGAGATAGTAAGATAATTGAAATAGTAACACAAACTATTGGAAAACATATTACAAACTGTCGATAACATGAAAACAAAGAAGGATAGACATAGACAAGTTCAACGAGTTCGATCTTCAAGTTTTTTATTATGATGCTCCACTGCCAGTTTAAACAATTCATTACCTAAAATCAATTGGGCTAATCGATCCATATCACGAGACATATCACATTTATAAGGATTATAACGATAAGTACCTTTGAACTCTAATTCTTGGAGTATTCCTTTTTCAACCAAACCATACAAGTGCTTTCTGACTGTTGTCTTATCCATTCTTTCTTTAAATATTTCAATGATTGTTTTCTGACGGACATCGGTATTTGGGCGACTCATAAAGAAAGAAATAATAGATACGTCCTTCTGGAGACTCTGATATGTACCCCATCGGTTGAAAATAGTCTTAATATCTTCTTGATTCTGTAGCTCCTTTGATAACTTGTCACGTTCCCCTTTCAAGGATTCAATATTACTCTGTAGCTCCTTTGATAATTCATCACGGCCCCCTTTCATGGATTCAAGATTATCATGTAGTCCTTGGATAGTATTATTCAATGTGTCGTTTTTATCCTGCAGTGATTGGATCTCTAGTTCAAAACCTTTGATCTTATCCTGTAAACTAGAAGTTTCTTTATCCTTTTCCTGAATTTCTTTTTTGAGATCCCGGTTCTTAGTGTTTAATCCGGTGCTATCATTAATGTTTTTTTCTAAATCTTGGATTTTAGCTTCGAGTTTCGGGATAGAATTACATTTTGATTCCAGATTATTATAAGTTTCGACAAGTTCAGCATCCTTAACAACAATCTCACCGTAATTATCCAAAGTGATAAAATGCCTCATGGCCTGCAAAGTATTATCATTATCATACGTCAATTTCCTAATTTTGACAGTTGGCATAATTATTCATTCTCCATTTTCATAATTTATTACTCCATAACAATAACAGCCGAAACGAGATCGAAGTAAATCTTAGGCCTATAGGGACTATTCCCCTCTCGTTTGCAGCATTGGAAACTTACATCAAAGCCGATTAAATTATTTAGATAAGTTGGATCAATGCCCCGTTGGAAAAAATAGGTATCGTTTCCAAGTACAACTATGGTAAATCCTGAATAATTCTGAGATGAAAAATAACCTTTGAAAGCACCGGATAATTCTACCCGATCTTCAGGGGTGCAAGTGATCTCACTGATAGACCAGATATACCACAAAAGGCAGATAATAGCTATTATCACAAAAAGTACCAAAAATGTCTTGAGAAGGGAAACCCCTGAATCGTCTCTTACAAAATTCTTTTTTTTCATGATATTATCTCCTTTTTTTCAACTAAATTATATCTTCTAGGTTGATCCCAGAATGGAGATCCACAGTTGGGACATGTTCGGGGTTTTTGCCTGGTTGAAGGCATCCAGATGTGAACACATCGTTTGCAGATTCTAGTTTTATTCTTTCGTTTAATTTTATCATATCCCTTTTCCTTAGATTTTAGAAGGAAGAAATGCCACCAGGGGGCCACTGGTGGCAATCCAACTTCCTTAGTGGGCTGGTTTTATTTCAACGTTCCTTTGATTTCTATATCGGCTGAATTGCAGTTAGGGCAACGAGTTGTTACACTGCAGATCCATTCAAAACTACAATGATTGCAGGTGAATGCGAAAGCCGATTTTCTCATTTTTTAAGTTATGGCCTTAGTTCTATGTCCAATCAAACATTATTTTTCATTTCCTATTGGTGTTGCTAATTCTACTACCGTCTCCAATTTATTTTTAGTGGATGGTTTAAACCTATATTGCTCACTGGCTGCCAACAGCTTAGATAAATGCTCAGGGCTTATCTTTCTCTTTTTTCTGATATAAAATAAATCGATAACATTATGGATCTCGGATTCTGGGAATTTAACAACAATATCCCAATCACCTTCCTGGGTAACAGTACAAAAAGCCGGTAACTTCCTTTTTAATATGTTAACACCTTTACCGGATTTATAGTTACCAACAAAGCAAAGTTCCTTCTTTAAGATACTATAAAGCTGAATAGTGCCATACTTACATTGGATCTGCCATATGTTAATTTCATCAGGCCGGACTTTGTAATTATCGTTATATTTCTTGAGATAGTTATTCCAGATGCCTTCTGGGATCTCACGATCATGAAGATAACGTAAAAATACAGGTTTACCATCGACCACGATCTTAACTTTTTTATCAGACATATTTCTTTATCTCCTAGTATTATATCATATATGTTATAATTCTTATGGTTTTAGATTCCAGTCGGACAAATCTACCTTTACTATCTCTCATTTAATCAACTCCCTGGCAGTGACAAAACCCTGACTCATGGCCGCCTTGTAACGATTAGAACATACACGATTGCAGAAATGATGGTGATACTTCCGTATATCACGAGGGTGCTTACGGATACGTCTACCACAATACTCACAATAGATAATCATACAGTGGTCTCCAGATTTGCTTTAAAAACTTCCAAACATTCCTTCCCAGATTTAACAGAAGTAATAAAAGGCTTCAATGTTTTAATAGTAAAACAAGTGCCAAACCTATCATTGAACTCCTGAACTGACTCCTTTGTACTGTACAAATAAGCAGAATCAAAGGTGTTATTGATATGACCACAACATACATGGTAATTTTCAACGATTTCTTTTTCATGTTTCGATTGCTGTTGTTGCTCCAATTCCTGTTTTACCTGAAATTCTTTACGTTTCTTACTTAACTGATGTTCAAGAGAGTTTACAGTTTGCTTTGCCTCTTCAAGTTTCCGTTCTAACCTGTAAATGTCCTCAGTATCAGATTCCAAATAAACTCTTAATGCCTGGTTAACTATGTTGGTCTTATTGGGATATTTTTCCAACTCTCCCCATAGATCAATCTCGATGCAAAAAGTCATAGTTTTCTTAACGATATTACTTGGAGGTCTACCTACCGACCTTCTAATATCCATCAATCAGACCTCCCTCTGTATGATATGATATGATATGATATGATATGATATGATAGATAGATAGATAGATAATAAATAATTAATTAAATATTGTACAATATTGTAAAAATTATCGAATATACTGTTTTTCATCGTCAGAGGTTTTTGAAAAATGTCTTCAACAGGAGTGGAGCAGGTTTTTAACCCATCTTTTCCACATCTATTTACTATTGTATTTATTAATTTATACAAGATTAAATTGCGTTTTTTTGCCATTTTCACTATTGTATTTATTAATTTATACAATACAAAATTATTATTCATATCCCCCTCCCTTTGTTCTCCTTTAGAACATCAGTCATTGGTTTAACGTAAATCTGCCCGCCATCTGCCTCAATCCATTTGTAAGGGGGTCGAGCCAATCTATGCAGTATGCCGCTGACTGTGGTACTTGTCTTATTGGTTAACCCAAGGGACCCTCCGATCAGGGTAATTGCATAGGTTGCGCCTATTGCTCTATAATCCCGATCTTTTGCCACCGCTTCCAAGATTAGGTATGCCCGCCAGGTTTTCTTATCTGCAAATAAAGGTTTGCATTCTTCGGTATTTTCTTCAATACTCAAATGCATCCCTCCCATGCTTTTCAACTTCAGTTTTTATAATATATTTCTTGTAAATCTTGGTTATATATTTGTCCAATTCTAATTCAATATAATCATCAGTTTCGGATCTCAATTTACCTTTGATAAAACGGGGTTCGCTGCCCTGAAAATAGTTGATTCTTAAAATTTTGTGCGCTTCGCCAGACATCGTTAATCACCCGATTTTTTCAACTTTCCCGATTCGATTTCACTTGTTGATTTTCCTAATTTTCTATATAGAAATTCTATTGCTTGGTCAGGTGACAACCCTGTTTTATTTAGAAAATCCCTTGCATTTTCATATTGTGAAAATTTAAATTGCAACATTTTCAATTACCATCCTAATAAAATTCAGAAAGTATATAAAGGTATATGTAATTACAATTAATTACACAAGGTATTACACATAGTGTAGTTGCATACACATAGTGTAATTGTGTACACAAGGTTGTGAATTAAATGGATAAAAAGAGAAAAATAGATAGAACCAGACTACAATCAAAAGGAGATATATTAAAAAACAAACCACTTACACAATATATTGTTACTATAATGTTAAATCCAAACAAAAAAGAAATCACAAGGTCTGAAATACATAAACTTGGACAAAGTAAATATGGGAATAAATGGCCAAAGGGATCAGATACGATATATCACTATCTTAACTCGATGACAGATGATGACATATTAGAACTAATTAAACCTAAAAAGAAAGGAATGGCTTATAAATGGAAGGTTAAAAAATCACCATATTCATTCGAAACTTTAGTTTTAGATGAGGATATAGATATGCTAAAATTAAGGGGTAATGAATGTATTTCAAATATGAAAAAAGGAAGCCCTCTTTATACGGATATTATTGCTGATGAAGCAATGACAATATATGGATTTCCTAAAAATTGTAGCAAAGATGACAAGAAAGAACTTAATAGAATAACAAAAAAAATGAAAGATGCAATGGAAGAACTACATGGATTAACTACATGGATAAGCTTCACTCGATTTTTAGATGAAGTAACAAAACTATACAGCAAATCTGACTCTATTCTCGATAGACAATTGGCATTAATCTATGCTTTCTATGCACTAGTAGATATGGGAATGCCTGCTAGATTTTTTAAAGAAAAATCAAATAATGAATTAATTGAGGTTATCCCCGATCCATCGTTGGCAGAAATTTTACAGAAGTATTATTACAAATCAAAATCAAAATCAGAGATTATCAAAATGATGAAACAGCATCGATTCCCCCAGAAATATTCAATTAATTTAGCTAAACTTAAAATAAATTATTGGGTAAGTACAACTGTATATTTTCAATCGGTTTTACTGCGAGGTGGTTTAGCAGGTGGCAGATATGATCCATTGTTTAATCCAAAATCAAAAACTATGAAATTGACAGAATTGGAAAAGTATCAAACAATATCAAAAGCAATGGGGCTTTTAAATTTTAACAGAAAAGCAACTACACACAAAAGAGTTATGAGTGATGATGAATTATTAAAAGAATTAATCGAAAACAACAGACATTTGTGTGGTTGATGTCTACCAATATAAAATTCAGCGTTTTTCTTTTTCTTTCCCCAGTTTAAGTTGCAACTCTATAACTTGGAGTCTCAAATCATTAAGTTTTCCATTAAGAGTTTTATTTTCATCTTGTAATCCTGTTAATTCTTCATGAATACCTGATAGGTCAGGTTGTGTTTCAAAGATACTCAAATCATTTACGTGTTTGGTATATTCGTTATCGAGCCGTTCATCTGAATATCTCCGGTATTCCTTGTTACGAGCTGTTATATGTCCAGAAAAGAAATCCCCCCAGGTTTCATCACCGAAATGTGATAAAAAATAACGTCTTAGACAATGGGTACCATAATGTGGTTTGTGTGTATTCGGATCTAGTTTGTACAACCCTGCATTTTTAACCATCGTGGTCCATATACAATTTGCTGTGGATTTATCCATACAAAACAAACGGTTCTTATCGAGTTCTTTTTTCCTAAGGTAATCACCTCTTTTTCTCCTGATCTCAATAAATTTATCTCTCTGTTCTAAATATTCCTCTAATATTTTTTTTGCTTCGGGTGTTATCCTGGTCTTTACCCAAAATTTCTGTTTAGCCATAGGGTAATATATCCTGGGGCAATCCTTTTTCATATCGATATTGTCAAAAGTGGTTTTAACAACCTGTTCTATTCTCTGGCCACTTGTTAGTTGAAACATAAACAATGCCTTGCTCTCTGGATTGGAATAAGAAAAAATGCGTAGCAGTTCTTCTTTTGTTGGTGTTTTCGTTTCTGTAATTGCATAGTTGCCATGTCCGCTTTTTTGTAGTGAAATATAAACGTCATCTAGTTCTAGGGTTTTATTCATTATGAGAAACATTTTAATGGCACTAAGCCAAACATACGGGGTTTTACCATTTGTTTCTTTATTTAATTCCATCCAGTATTTTCTCAGGTCTTTCTCTATGCTATCAAGATATTCTATTTTTTCCTTTTTATCCAGTTGTCTCGTATCTTTTATGTACTGGTCTATGTCTTTAATTCCCAGGTGTTCAAAATATTTAACTAAATGCAACTTGTATGCTCTATGTGTTGCTTTACGGTTTTTATACATGTCAAGGAAATCTTTGAGTTTTTTTGATCTGGCTAAATATTTTTCGTAGTCATATTTTCTTTTTGCCATGAATAAGCATAATGCGAAACGACTATTAAAATCTTGTTATCATTAAGTAGTCTTATCAATAATGGTCATTCACACGTAAGAGCAAGTCTCATGGGACCCAGCACAACATTTCCAATCAAAAACGGTAAACTGATTCATGGTACTTGGCAGCAACTTGTTTTTGTGGAGCTAGATACAGGACCTAGGAATAGGAACATCATCGTACAAATAGTTGGAGAATAGTATCTTTCCTGTTCATCAATTTTAAAGGTGTTCTTTGATCTCCTAGGTAGTAAAATCAAAACAGATATGACTTGCCGTCTCACCGCCATACATTATGCTTATTTTTTCTTGCAATGAAAAACCATAAACAATTAGTTTTATGGATTTGAATTCCTCTGATTTAATTGTTTTTCCTGTGAGTGAAACATCCTTTTCCTTCCAAAAGTCAAATAACTTTAAGCTTACGTCTTCTTCTGCAATTTTTTCTCCAGTTTTGTTGTAAAGCGTTAGTGAAATACGATTCATAAGTGTAAACTTCGGTTTCTCAATATGTATGGTTGCATTCCAAGTACAGGGTTGAATGCTCATATAATTGGATAATTCATAGGTTAATTCTTGCAGTGGATTGAACTTAAAATTACCAAAAGAGGCTTTTATCATATCCTTGCTCGAGGATGGTTTTTCATCAGTTAAACCTGCTCTGTCAAAATAGAAAATGTATTCCCTAGGAAACACCATTATTTCATGGGTAACATACTCCCAGGCCTCATCGTCGTCTACAATTTTCAGCAAAACTGAATATGTGATGGGGAATTCCGCATTGAAATAATCTTCAAATTGATATACATGTGTTGCTAGCGCACCTGATGCTGTCTCATTATCTCCAAAGTCCCAATTGTATGATGCAATTGTTCCATCTGAATCATATGATCCTGAACCGTCAAATTCTATAGCCTCTCCAAAATATGCCGTTTCAGGCGCAATTACTATAGGAATAGGTGCAGAATTAGATGATGAAGATACATATTGTCCTGTTTGTTTATCCTCTTCTAAACAACCAGAAAATAATGTGGGTAAAACAAGCATCAGCATTAGTATAATAACTAATTTTTTATTCAAGGACATTCCTCAAGTTTATACCAATAACTATTTTTAAAACTATTATATATAAATATTTGTTTACAGTAGTTACCCTTCTTATTGTTTGTCAATCACCACAGGTTTTGTTTAACGTAATACCATACATTTGATAGGTTGAAAAGATAGATATAGGTGGTCCAGATTTTTACTTATTAATCATATGTTCAAAGTATCGATACTCGATGGATACGTAGATGAACCCTCTTGCCTAGGGGTACCGCCATATATTAGCCCATATCCTAGATACATTGCCGGTGCAGTTTGGAGTGTTGATAAGTTTGCACAGATTTTTTATGTAACAATTGATCAGTTAAGGAATGATAAATTATTGTTAGACGTTTTATCAGAATCTGACATAATCGTAGTTATCGCGGGGATGTCCGTCCCAGGAAGATATCTCTCTGGATTTCCTGTTAGCCCCAATGAGCTTGTATCTTTTCTAAACGGTTTATCTAGCCCCCTAAAAATACTCTGCGGTCCAGCTGCCCGTTATGGTTTTGGCATTTCAGGTGGTAAAAAAACCAGAGAGACATATTTTGTTGAAAATGTCTTTAATCTAATTGTAAAAGGCGATGGCGAAATCGTATTATCTGAACTTTTGAAAAATAAAAGTGATATGGATAAAATAGATTCTCTCAAATTGCGAGAACATGCCAGCGATATTAGAGATTTTGCAGTAACGGGATCTAGTATAGTGTGTCAACATCCTTTTTATCCAGATTATCTAATAACTGAAATTGAAACATATCGGGGATGCTCTCGCAGTATAGTTGGAGGATGTTCATTTTGCAGTGAACCAAGCAAAGGACCTCCCGACTTCAGACCAATAAAAGACATTCTCGACGAAATTAAAGCACTATATAAACACGGCATCAGGCATTTCCGTCTTGGCAATCAACCATGCATATTCTCATACATGGCAAAAGATGCGGGAAAGGCCGAATTCCCACGACCTAACCCACAGGCTCTGGAGCAACTATTCAAAGGTATTCGCACTGTTGCTCCTGACCTTAAAACACTTCATATTGACAACGCCAATCCTGGTATCTTAGCACGATATCCCAACGAATGCAAGCGCATTGCCAAAACCATCATTAAATATCATACGTCTGGTGATGTTGCTGCTTTTGGAGTGGAAAGCGTTGATCCAATCGTTATCAAAAAAAATAATCTGAAGGCAACTGCTGAAGAAGTGTATAGTGCAATAAAGCTTCTCAATGATGTCGGTTCAAAGATTGGCAGTAATGGACTGCCTGAACTGTTACCGGGCCTTAACTTTGTATTTGGACTGGATGGAGAAACAAAAAAGACCTTTGAGTTAGATTATGAGTTCCTAAAAAAAATCTTGGATGACGGTTTACTTCTCAGACGTATTAATTTACGCCAGATCATACCTATTCCAGGCACAAAGATGCACCAGATGGGAAATAAAATAGTATCCAGAAATAAACGTGCGTTTCAACGATTTAAAAGGCAGGTCAGGGAAAACATAGAACGACCTTTGCTAAAGAGAATACTTCCAGATGGTACTGTTTTAAGAGATGTTGTCACAGAGAAATATAGGGGGAAACTCACATACTGCAGGCAAATAGGTAGTTATCCATTACTCATAGGAATACCTGGTGTCCTTCCATTACACATCAATCTGGATGTAAAAGTCACAGATTATGGATACAGGTCTATAACAGCATTTCCATTCCCGCTTAATATCAACACTGCCCAGAGAGAGACAATCGAAGCCCTACCTAGTGTTGGTAAAAAAAGAGCAATAAGACTCCTGGCAAAAAGACCTTTCAAAGACAGGAAACATTTCATTGATTCCCTAGATGATCCAGATATTGGAAACAAGATACTGGACTACATATCATTTAAGTAACGACATAAATTAAAAGGAGGAACGTAATACAAGACATTTGAAATGAAAAAAGACAATTTTGAATCGCTTGAGAAGAAAATAAACTACAATTTCAAAAATAAAGACCTACTTAGGAATGCGTTAACACATAAAACATATGCATTTGAAGCGGAAATTCCACTTGAATACAACGAACGTTTGGAACTTTTGGGAGACAGTATTCTAAATTTTGTTGCAGCTGAGCAACTCTATAAAAGCAACAAATATTTTTCAGAAGGAGAACTCACACGCAGAAGGGCAATACTTGTCAATAACAATTCCTTAGCAGACAGGGCAAAAGAGTTGGACATGGGCAAGTTCCTACTATTAGGCAAGGGCGAAAAAAAACAAAACGGCGACACAAATCCCAAAAACCTTGCTAACGCACTGGAAGCATTAATTGGAGCTGTTTATCTTGATTCAAATCTCAACAAAGTAAAAAAAATGATTCTTAGTATTGTATTCAATGATGACCCCCAATTCTGAAAAGCATATTGAAAACACAGATATTCCTTGACAAACATTATAATATTATTTAACCATACTATTTTCGTGTATTGAAATGAAGATAGCATTAATATCGATGAGACCAAAAATAGCAGATAAAAAAGCAAATCTGCAAACCATGAAAGAACATATATCAAAGACGAAGGCGGACATCTACATTTTTGGTGAAATATCCCTTACAGGTTACCGGTGCAAAGATGAACTACGCAATCTTGTAGAGACAATAGATGGATCATCTGTAGAATATATGAAAAAAGTTGCAAAAGATAAGAAGTGCTATATCATCTTTGGAATGCCATTAAAAGACAGCAATGTAGAGGGACTCACCCATAACTCAGCAGTTCTTGTTCATCCTGACGGAACGACAGATGTATACAACAAATGGTTTTTACCGAACTTTGGACCATTTGAAGAAAAATTATTTTTTGATGAGGGTGAAAGTTTAAAGGTTTTTGATACAAAATACGGCAAGATAGGAATATTAATCTGCTACGATCTATTTTTCCCAGAAATATGTAAGGCTTATTCACTTCAGGGTGCTGACATCATAGTTTGCATTTCAGCTTCGCCATCCACTACAAGAAAATACTTTGAAACATTGCTGCCAGCTCGAGCCGTGGAAAATACCACATTTATGGTTTATGTAAATTTAGTTGGAACACAGGAGGACCTTGTGCTATGGGGTGGCTCACAGATATATAGCCCCATTGGTGATTTATTGACAAAAGCACCATATTTCAAAGAAAATATAACAACTTGTGATATAGATCTAAACCAGCTTAAAATTGCACGTGCCAATCGTACGGTTATTAGAGACATCAGACCCGAAATATATCATGATCTGTACGATTTTTCACGTTACCACATGAAAAATAAATAAGATTGCAAACTATGAATGAACTTCTAGAATTCTGGTTCACCTGCCATTCCAAAAATCAAAAAATGTTTTCCATTTTTCTGTTTTTTCTTCAGATTCAACAGGCATGTCCCAAATAGAAGATTTTAGCTGTCTGTCTGGTATCTCCCTGGTTTCGTAGGTACAATCTCCACCAAATTCAGATTGTAAATCAAAAAGAGTTTGTTGGACGATTTTTTGATGTTGTTTAATTTCCCCATTATCATATTTAATTGGAATACGTTTTCTTATTACGATGGTTTTGTTTCCACGTTGCTTCCGCACCTCAACAAGCTTGTATCGTGGACTTTGTTTAGTTTGGTTTAATCGTATTTCTGATGACTTAGATCGCACTTGCTTTTTCCAATGATACAATCTATCAATAGTGCCATTTAATTTTTTATTCGTCCATTGTCCTGTTGTATTTATGAATTTTAATATTCTACCGATTGTACTCTTATATTTCTTAGTACGGGCTTCTTTTTTTACTATCCTTTCTTCCTTAACAGTCCGACCAAATTCTTTAAAAATTAGATATCTTGTTTTTACCCTTTTCTTTGAATTTTCTTTTTGCTTTTCTTTTATGTTCGATCCGAATTTTTGTAATTCTTGATAATTATCGCCAGACAAAAAACCACTCCTTGCATTACCACATGCTATAAAATGTATCCATTGCAATCATACGTGCGTAAACTTATCTCGTATTTCACCATCCTCTTCCTAATTCACATAACGGCCATTTATTTAAAAACCAGACGTTTTTTTTCATTTGTTGGGCTGCCAACTTAACAACCAATGGCAGAACAGTTACTTGTTTTATTGTTCATTTAGATTTCTCACTTATGGGCTTCATCAAAACGTGTGCCGTTTCACAAAATTTCTTACGGTTATAATTTTCATTTCATATAAAAACAAAAAATAAAAAATCTTATAAACAGTCTGATGCTACATTTATTGTAAGTTGAAGGTTGTAAAGCCGGTTGAGAGTATAGGTGGTGAGGATGAGATAAAATAAGTTACTCTCTGACTCTACAACCTCACAACAACAATAGTGTAATAGTTTTTAAATCTTTTGTTAATATTATTAACATAATATATTTATGTTTACCCTGATCAAAAGGTCAATATCGACCACATTTCGGTCCGATTTTTCAGTACAGATTAATACATGAAACCACTCATTTTCTAACAAATTTGTTTTGCCATTGTTAATAATATTTTATAAATCTTCAACAAAGTTTTTTCATTTATTGTTTCAAAAAATCTCCCCATAAGTAAAGCTTATATGTGTGGTTTCATCATACTGACTGGCATCATGAACAGTAAAAAAAATGTTAAGATATCAATAATCCTCATGTTGTTTGTTATTTATTTTTTTCCTGTTGAAACCTGTTTAGCAACAGACGGTAACATCCTATATGTCGGAGGGGCAGGTTCTGGAAACTATACCAACATACAAGATGGTATCGATCATGCAGAACAAGGTGATACAATATATGTGTTTAAGGGTACATATCACGAACATATCAGGCTACACAAAAAAATCAACCTTGTTGGAGAGGATAAACTTTACACCATATTAGATTACAACGGAAGCAACGATACAGTATATGTTACTGCAGACGGCTGTGCCTTTAATGGGTTTACCATATGCAACAATATCAATACGTCTTATTCTGGTATAAATATCCAGTCGGATAACAATAAAATAACCAATAATATCATAGCAAATAACAGTGGCTGGGGCCTCTATCTATATTATTCAGCAAATTGTACCTTAGCAAACAATACATTCATAAGGGATAGTATAAATATTGTGGGAAATCTTCCTAGTTGGAATACTCATATCATAAAAAACAATACAGTCAATGGATGGGGAATAGATTATTACAAAAATATTGATAACCAAACCATTTCAGGTGACTTGGGTCAGATAATCCTGGCGAATTGTACCAATTTTACAATAAAAAACACAAGCATCTCAAATGCAGATCAGGCAATCGTCCTTGGATTTTCTTCAAATAATTCAATCGTAAACACCAGTATATCAAACAGCACATATGGGATACGTTTGCAATATGCTTCAGAAAACACAATAACTGGAAATACCATTGAAAATAATGATTATGGTATATATGTGACACATTCTTTCAATAATAATATCTCTGAGAACAACATATATTCAAATAATGTTTTTGGCTGCTGGATTTGCTGTAGTTCCAATGGAAATACCATCTACTTAAATGATTTTACATCAAATGAAGCAAGCGCATATGATGCCATCAACAATCAATGGTATCAGAATGGTAAAGGAAACCACTGGAGTGATTATAAAGGTCTAGATGAGGACAATAATGGCATAGGGGATACGCCTTACAATATATTGCCAGATGGGAGAAATCAAGACTTATACCCAGTTGTTTATCTTAAAAATGACAATAAAGAAAACAAAACATATGGTTTTGAGATCATTTTATCGATTTGTGCAGCATTCATTGTTATTTTGTGGAAGAAAAAATTACGATAGTTTCTTTTTTAATATCCTTTGTCAAAAATAAAAAAATTATAGCGAAAATGATATATACCTCTAGAGACAAGTAATATATAGGGTTTAATAAGAGGTGAATTTCAAATGAAAAGAAAGGGTATATTGAAAAGTAGTTTTGTTATCTTAATCGTAGTTTTGTTGATGGGCACCACATTCTCTTTGGGCACAGGCACAGTAGATAGTAAATCCATATTTTCTAATGACAAAGAAAAAGCATTTGTAGACAATCCATCCCCACAAATAGGTTCAGAAGATAGATTCAACGCAGTAAGTTTTATAAAAAACATTTTTAGCAAATCAGCGAATGGCCAAAATCAGCAGGGTGGACTATTTACTAGCACCATTCATACGGAATGTAATGGCATAAAAAAATCAACGGATATTACGTTTGGTGCTTTCAATGATATCAACGTTGATAATGATGAAAACACAGGTGAAGATGGCGACGATATCCGTGTGCAATATCTTCTTTTACCGTGGATAGAATTCGAGCCCGTTATTACTATCGGCATTCTCTTTACTGTTAGTATCGAGCGAATTGGCGAAGAGATTAAAGACAGGGATTTTAATATTACAATGGAAGTTGGAGATGGTGATATTAACATTGGTTTTTGGTCACCATCTGAGACTGGAAACGAGATTCCTGATTCAACAAGAATATCGTTTATGTTTCTTTTTAATCCTTTTGAAAAAATAAGTGGATTTGGATTTTACATAAACCCTGAATACAGTACTGGTGCCGAAGATAAAAAAATTGTGTTATTTGCAGATTATACTGATGAGGGTATTCAACGTAGTTTTTCTTTTGAATATGACCCACCAATAGAAACACAAATAACAGTCATATCTACACGAGAACAGGGACAATGGCAGTATAATTTTAACCGTAAATCATCCTTGGATTCAAAAGTTACAGCCCGTTTTAAGACAATACAGGGCGAAAATGAAAAAGAAACGATTTTTTCGATTGATAAATTGCCTGTATATCTATCCTTCTCACTTGAATTAACTCCATTTGGTGAAGAAGGGGGTCAGTTCATTTATGAAAGCAGTGAAATGTACGACATAGAATTAATGGTCACAACAAGTGAACTTGGAGTATGTAGATATGTAACTATACGCAATACGCCAACGAAAATATTTGCAGAGTGGACACCCACATTAATGGATGGGTCATACTCCATTTCAATTGAATCAGATGGAACGGATTTCATACTTAAAAACTCGTTAATTGACCCCACTATTAATCTCACTGTAACCAATATTGAAAGCATCGATATTAGTGCATCATGGAATCTGACAAATCCCGGTGATTTTACTGTGGAAAAAAATTCAGAATTAGACATTGATCTTGAATTTAAAATTGGTGAATGGATTGCGAAACTTAATGCCCAACCCACTGCAAACTATCTCTCAACTAGTTGGCTTATAGATGTAACTGGATATCTACACATCGACACAAATGATCAATCACTGAGTACAATTGATTTGTTAATCAAAGGAGGAGACCTTGGACTGAGAACCATTGGCGAATCTTTCAAAGCTGAAGATTTCGGTCTAGGTTGGACATTATGGCCACCTATTGAATGGGATTTGGATGTCACAGGAAAACTCAATTTCTTATCACTTGCTATTGAAATATTTTTAAATGGATACTGGTATCATCTTTGGCCGCTATTGTAAAACTATATTTCAAAAAAACATCGGGTCAGAAGTCTTTTACTGGCCCCCTATCCTATATTTATTCCTGATTTTGTTTCTAACTTCCGAAATAATCTCACTGTATTGCATCTGCAGAACATGTTTTTGTACTGACAAGATTCATGATCAATTGTCCAGTCTATAATTTTTTTGCGTTCTTACCAACCATTATTTCCTTAGCAGGGATACCAGCATATGTTTTGCCTTCTTCTAAAACTTGATTTTGTGTTACCAACGCACCAGCAGCCAATACAACATTATCTTGTAGAGTTGCACCTGGCATTATAATCACCCCTGCACCAATTACGCAGTTATTCCCTATTTTAATCCTACCAATTGTTATTGTTCCCTTTGAATAATCTTGAATATGTCCATAAATAATTGCATATTCTCCCATGGTCACGTTATCCCCAAACTCTGTAACACATGGATCCTTGATTACTCCCCCAACTAATGTATTTTCTCCTATTTTCATCCCAAGTAATTTGTAGTAAATATTTTTCATTGCCCCTACTGGAAATATCTCAATAATTTTTCTACACGGCGTATACAACGAACAGACTATTATCCATTTGAACATGTTTCT
>JAUWWG010000082.1 GCA_030616985.1 Thermoplasmatota archaeon | reverse complement strand
CGCTCCAAATGATCCGGCGATTATAACAGTGAATTTAGGAACTTGGGCAGTCGCTACAGCACTAACCATCTTGGCACCGTCTTTTGCGATGCCTCCCGCTTCATATTTTTTCCCAACCATGAATCCGGTTATGTTTTGTAGGAAAATTAGCGGTATTTTTCTTTGACAACACATCTCTATAAAATGTGTGCCTTTAAGTGCCGACTCTGAAAATAAGACTCCATTGTTTGCAAGAATGCCAACAGGATATCCCATTATCTTTGCAAAACCACAGACTAGGGTTTCACCATATAATGCTTTAAACTCATGGAATTTTGAACCATCTACAATCCTAGCAATGATTTCCCTAATATCAAATGGTGTTCTTGGATCCTTTGATATTATCCCATATATTTCCTTGATATTGTATGCTGGTTCCTCAGGTTTTTTAACATCCAATTGTGTTTTCTCAGGTCTATTTAGATTTTCCACGATATTTCTTGCCATGTGTATGGCTTCTGGGTCATCATGGGCGTAATGGTCTGAAACTCCACTTTCTCGACAGTGAACATCTGCACCACCTAAATTTTCTGCGGTTACTTCTTCACCAGTTGCTGCTTTAACAAGTGGTGGTCCACCAAGGAAAATAGTACCAGTTCCTTTGACAATTATTGTTTCATCTGACATTGCAGGAACATATGCTCCACCGGCCGTACATGAACCCATGACTACTGCTATCTGTGGTATTCTCATAGCTGACATCGTAGCCTGATTGTAGAAGATCCTTCCAAAGTGCTCTCTATCTGGAAATACCTCATCTTGCATAGGTAAAAACGCGCCACCAGAGTCAACCAGATATATGCATGGGAGATTGTTTTCCTTAGCGATTTCTTGCGCTCTTAAATGTTTCTTGACAGTCATTGGATAATATGTCCCACCAGTGACTGTTGCATCATTGGCGACAATTACTACCTCACGTCCATGAACGATTCCAACACCTGTAACCACACCAGCACAGGGCGACCTATCGTTATACATGTCATATCCTGCAAGTGAGTTGAACTCCATGAATGGGGTATCAGGATCAAGAAGTGCATCAATACGCTCACGAGCAAGCATTTTATTCCTTGATTTGTGAAGTTTTATTTTTTCTTCACCGCCACCCTTTGCCGCGATTGCAATTTTATCTTTAAGATTTTTTACAAATTTTTCATAATGAGCAAAATTTTCTTTGTACTCCTTGCTGGAATTATCTACATGACTTTCAATAACATCCATATTTTTAATCCTCCTTATTCTTTGTAATTTCTACTGTATTTTGACCAATTTCAATTTGATCTTTCTCTTTAAAGTTAACTTTTTTTACTTTGCCATTGTACGGTGCTCTTATTAGGTATTCCATTTTCATGGCTTCGATAATCATAAGAACGTCTCCTTTTTTGACCTTATCTCCACCTTTTACCTTTATATTCACTACCTTTCCAGAGATTGGTGAATTGAGGTTTCCCTCATCCTTTTTCTTGTTTTTCTTTGCTCCAGTGAGCTCTATATTTCTAACCTTAAATACATCCCCCTCTACAAATACAAATTTGTCTTTATCGCCCTTGGTGATCACGCATTTGATAACTCTATCGCCAAGTTTTATTTTTAGATGTCCAGGTTTTATTTCGTCCGCCTCTACTTCATACTCTGTATTGTCATATGTGACGAAATACTGGTCTTTCCTACGTTCAACCGATACGTTGTACACATGGTTTTCATGCTCATAATTTATAAACATTTACGAATCAGCCCCCATTCTCCATCTTCCGACATGCTTCCAGGGTGAATGTGGATCAGATTCTTTGTACCTTACAATTTCCTGTGTCTTGGAATGCATCGAATCATATACTGCAAGAGCAATGAGTGCTTCAACAGGTAGTCCTTCCTTGGTGCTCATCCAGTCCTTAAAGTGATTATCAATAAAATGAGTGGTTATGTTTCCCTTTTTAAACTCGTCATGACTAAGTACTTTCTTTAGAAAAGATACATTGGTTGTCACTCCTAAAACTACATAGCGTGATAGTGCCCAGATCATCTTATTTATACATTCTTCTCTGTTCTCACTGCTTACTATAAGTTTGGCAAGCATCGGATCATAGTATGGAGTTATCTTCATACCAGCATAAATACCAGTGTCATTTCTCACATTAGGTCCAGTAGGTGATTCTACTTTTGTTAACGTTCCAATGCTTGGTAGGAATCCATTCGATGGATTCTCTGCATATATACGACATTCAATGGCATGGCCACGTTGGATCAGATCTTTCTGTTTAAGCGTAAGTTTCATGCCGCTGGCAATTCTCAGTTGCCATTTAGCAAGATCAACACCAGTAGTCATCTCTGTTATCGGATGTTCTACCTGTAATCTGGTGTTCATCTCCATGAAATAGAAGTTAAGGTTTCCGTCAACCATGAATTCTACAGTCCCAGCATTTGAATAACCTACTGCCTCTGCAGCTTTTATAGCTGCTTTACCCATTTTCTCTCGCAACTCTGGAGTCATAACTGGTGACGGTGTCTCTTCTATAATTTTCTGATGCCTTCTCTGTATGGAGCATTCTCTCTCGAAAAGATGGATGATATTTCCATGTTCATCAGCTAGTATCTGAAATTCTATATGTCGAGGTTTATCAATGTACTTCTCAAGAAATACAGTATCATTTCCAAAGGCAGATTTCGATTCACGCTTTGCACTTTCTATGGAATCTTTAAGCACATCCTCAGAATGAACTATTCTCATTCCCTTTCCGCCACCACCAGCAGCAGCTTTAACCAAAAGAGGAAAGCCAATTTTCTTTCCCTCTTCCACCAGTGAAGAGTTATCTTGCTTTACTCCATGATAACCGGGAATTACAGGCACTCCAGCTTTTTCCATGATTTTTTTTGCTGCTATTTTATCTCCCATCAGGCTTATAACCTTAGGGCTAGGACCGATGAATTTCATTTTCTTATCATTGCAGGATTTTGCAAAATCAGGGTTCTCTGCAAGGAATCCATATCCTGGATGTACGGCATCTGCACCGACATCCTGTGCGACCTTTATTATCTTTGGAATATTCAGGTAACTTTCAATAGGTGTTGGATCTCCGAGATTAACTGTTTCATCAGCAAGTTGAACATGTGGTGCATTCTCATCTGCTTCTGAGTAGACTGCTACAGTTTTTATGCCCATTTCCTGACAGGCTTTTATAATCCTTACAGCTATTTCTCCACGGTTAGCTATGAGTACTTTTTTAAACAAAATTATCCACTCCATTTTGTTTTTCCTTTTTCAAGAAATGCGCTGATTCCTTCTCGTCCCTCATCTGAGATTCTTAGTTCGGCTATTTTTTCTACTGTGAACTCTTTATACTCCTCTACATCCATTTTTTGACATTTATCTACTAGGTTTTTTATCTCCGCTATGGACTTTGGACCTGAGGAATGAAGCCATTTAGCATATTTTTGTATTTCAGCATCGAGATCCTCTTCTGGTATAACATAATCTATAAGGCCAATTTCTTTTGCATATTCTGAAATGAATCGTTCACCTGTTATGAAAAGCCGTCTCATATTGGATAGACCTATGCGTCTTACAATGTATGTTGATATAACAGAAGGTATTATTCCGAGGTTTGTCTCGCTGAATGCAAATTTTAGTCCAGGGGGTGCTATTGTTATGTCACATACAGCAACAAGTCCTATTCCTCCTCCAAATGCGTGACCATTGATACGGCCTATTACTGGCTTTGTACAGGAATAAATCGTTTCATATAAGTCTAATAAAAGTCTACTGTCCTGGATGTTTTCTTCTTTGGAATATTTGGCCATGCTTTTCATCCAGTTAAGATCAGCACCAGCGCAGAAGGATTTGCCATTGCCAGTGAGTACAATTATTCTAATGGTATCATCAGAAGATAATTCTTTAAAACAACTTGTTAACTCTTTCATTAGTTTCTCGTTCATTGCATTGTGAACTTCTGGTCTGTTTAAATGGACCGTAACAACGTCTTTTTCTTTGTGTATTTCTAAAGTTTCATATTTCATAGTTTTATCTCCCTAATAAGTTGTTATAGAGGCTCACTATCAGATATGCGTTGGCGATGATAGGCAGGATAAATAAAGGTTTCTAAAGTTTTTACAACAATTGCCGATAAAATCTATTTACCTTTGAAAATAGGTTTCCTTTTTTCGACAAAAGCTGCAACTCCCTCTTTGAAATCCATTGTTGCTGCTGACTGTGATGCTGTCTGACTTTCTAGTTCTAGGTGGGTGATCATATCATTATCCTGGCTTTTATTGATAAGCATCTTTGCTTTACCTACGGCTATTGGCGAAAGTTTTCTAAACTTTGATGCAATTTCTTCAATTGCGTCATCTAATTCATCTGGTTCCACTATTTTATTTATAATTCCTAACTCTTTTGCTTCTTCTGCTGTAAATGTCTTTGAAGTAAGTATATATTCGCATGCTCTTTGATATCCAACTAGTTTTGTAAAAAACTGTGTTCCACATCCCGGTGCAAGACCTATCCCAATGAATGCTGTACCCATTTTTGCCCCTTTTACTGCTATAATAATGTCACACGCAAGCATAAGTGAAAGCCCTGCGCCAAATGCTGCTCCATTGACTGCAGCGATTACTGGTTTTTCCATGGTTCTCATTTCAATTACGCATCTGTGTATAGCTATGGTAAGATCTCTTAGGAATTGAGATTTATCTTCTGCAGCATGCATTTCTTTTACGTCTCCCCCGCCGCAGAATCCTTTACCAGTTCCTTTGATTACAACTGCTCTGATATTATTCTTGGTGGTGAGGTTTCTGAGTGCATGGTAGAGATCCTGGCCGAGTTTTAGGTCAAACGAGTTTAGTCGTTCAGGTCGATTAAGGGTGACATAGGCAACGTTTTTTCTTATAGAGATGGTTAGTGTTTCGTAGTTCATATGTATCACCCCTTGAGAATGCTGTTTTAGATATAAATCTTGGGGAAAAGCATTAATAAATAGTTAACCATGCATGTGGCCGTGGTTTACAATGGATTCACTACTAATATTAGGAATACTCATTGCATATATTGCCGTTATTGTCTTGGTTGGTTTCATTAGTTCACGGAAGGCAAAAACATCCCAGGGTTTTTTTCTTGCAGATCGAAGCGTTGGATGGTTGGCACTTACTGCTACAATAACTGCGACTACGGTTGGTGGTTCTGCCACTATTGTTGCAGGAGGGCGTATTTACGCATCTGGTATTCCGGCATTATGGTATGATATAGGGGGAGCGTTAGGGCTTATTATTCTTGGGTTATTCCTTGCAAATAAGGTTAGAAAGACGGGACTTTTTACACTGCCCGATATCGCAGGACATCTCTATGATGACAAGGTTAGATTTGCCTCTGCTATTTTGATAATTATAACTGAGATCGCCTGGGTTTCACTGCTTATTCAAGCCTCCAGTCTCGTACTTTCTGTAATTGTTCCTGTAGAATTTGAGATTCTTTTGATTGTGATAACGGTTGCTTTCATAGCGTATACACTTATAGGTGGACAATACGCTGTCATATATACTGACATCATACAATTTATTGTAATGATCGTGGGAATATGCCTGATAGCAGCTCCATTGCTGTTATTTGATGCCCTGCCACATCTAGGTCAGTTGTCGGCAAATTCATTGTCTTTCCCGGTGAATAGTAACATCGGCATTCTTGCAGCAGGCTCCATTTTTTTTATGATGTTCATGCCTCATATTGTTGGTCCTGATATCTATTCTAAGGTATTATCTGCAAAAGACGAGAAAACTGCGAAACGGGGGGCAATATTCTCAGGGATTTTTAAGATGATTTTTGCAGTAGCAATTGGAGTAATTGCTCTGTCAGCTGCTGTTTTGTATCCTGGTCTAGAGAAAGCTTCGCTTGCAATACCTATTGCTGTATCTGGTCTTTCTCCACTGGTGGCAGGTATAGTTCTTGCCGCCTTTGTTTCTGTTATGCTCTCGTCGGCTGATTCATGTTTGCTATCTGCTGGTACTATATTGAGTGTAGATATCACTCGCAAAAAGAACGTGAATGTTTCCCGGGTTGGCATACTTGGTGTTGGTATTGGTGCTTTGCTCCTCGCTCTTTATTATACTCAACTCGGTGGTATTTTGGATACTTTACAGCTAGCATATACTGTGTTTACAGCGGGTCTTACATTACCAGTTATCTTTGGTTTCTATAAGGAGAAAACACGTGCTACTTCCAGAGGTGCTTTTTGGAGTCTTATACTCGGCGGTTCTGTTTCACTTATTTGGCTAAATATTGCTCCCTATGGTGAGTATGCCGTGTTGGTTGGGTTGTTAGTTTCAATCGTTCCACTACTTGTGTTTAGAGAGGCGAAAAAGTGAGAGTTGAAATACTTAGGTTATTGGGCGATGGTGGTTTTGTATCTGGGGAATATATTGCGAAACATCTTGGAGTGTCGAGGACTGCAGTATGGAAACAAATTAAATCTCTGCAAAATATGGGTTATGAGATCGAATCAGTTAAAAATAAGGGATATAGGTTGGTGTCTCGACCTGATATTCCTATTGCAGAAGAGGTAACCCTTGGGCTTGATACTCAGGTTATTGGCAAAGACATCTATTATTTTAAGTCACTTCCCTCAACGAATCTTTTTGCAAAAAAATTGGTAAAAGATGGTGTTGAGGAAGGAGCAATAGTCGTCTCGGATATTCAATTAAGTGGGCGTGGTCGGAAGAGCCGTAATTGGTTTTCGCCTGAGGGTGGGTTGTGGTTTTCGGTTGTGTTGTATCCGCACATCCCTCCAGAGCGTGGCATGTTGCTTACAATGGCAAGTTCTGTTGCGATTGTTCAAGGTATCAAAGAGACAACTGGCCTACATCCAATGATTAAATGGCCAAATGATCTTCTGATAAACGGGAAGAAAATCTGTGGTATCCTTACCGAACTTGATGCTGAGATGGATCGCATAAATTATACAGTTATAGGTATTGGCATCAACGTCAACAATCAATTGAGAGAAGACTTACAGGGAAAGGCTACATCACTTATACAGGAAACTGGCTCCAGGGTTTCACGGGTAAAACTTCTTCGATCTATCCTTAAATGTTTTGATGAAGATTATAGCAGGTTGATATCGGGTGATTATGATTTTATCAGGGATTCATGGTTTTCCCATGCAAACATCATTGGTAGGAATATTCGAGTACATGGTGAAAAAACAATATTAAAGGGTGTGGTTTCCAGTGTTGACGAAAGTGGATGTCTCATTTTGGATACCAAGAATGGAAGCGTTAGGGTTGTTAGTGGCGATGTGGAATATTTGTAAAATGTTTAGTAGATAGTTGATGTGAACTCAGTTGTAGTCTGGTCTTCCCTGGTTACTGAAACCGTTATTTGGTTCGTATGGGTTGAATGCTGGATCCCCATAGAGAACTCTGACGTAATATGTGGGCGGTTCTCTGTCTACTCTTTTTTCTCCCCTTAATGCTTCGCCTACACTAAGATCGTCTACTATCAAATGATTTTCGAAGGTGGTGAGGCCTGCTTCGCTACCAGTCATTCTGGTTGCTCCCACAAAGCAGTTGCATCCAGCATGCAGCATGGTGAGTCCTAGGTTCATGTTTGGTGGTATTCCATCTATACGTCCCATTAGGCATGCTGATGTGAGAAAGATGCTTGGTTTGCTATAAACCCAGTTTTTCGCATGTGCTACATCAATTGCTTTGCTA
Source organism: Thermoplasmatota archaeon (assembly GCA_030616985.1). GTDB lineage: Archaea > Thermoplasmatota > E2 > DHVEG-1 > DHVEG-1 > JAUWWG01. The sequence goes on along the minus strand of JAUWWG010000082.1, from coordinate 2,136 downwards.
TACATATCAAGGCCATAAAGTGAAGGTGTATACCAGAACCAATCTCCATGGCCTAAATATTCTATATAATTTGAGCCAGTATATGTTTCTAACAGGTTGGTTATTTGTCTGCCGTTTCTTAAATCACCATAGACTTGTGGTTTGAAACCATATTCCCTGATTTCGAATGAGTATGGTATCTGGTGGAAAATCCCTCCTGTTTCACCGAACCCTTCGCCAAAAATAAAACTAAACCTGTTATGCCAGTCTCTTTGTTTAGCGGGTTCACCACATATGTCTTGGTAGAGTAATGTTCTAGAGATCAGTAGTGAGACGTCTTGAACATCATAGGATACTGTTCTCCCAACTGAGAGGTTCCAATCCAGAGAATAAGGATTATCTGAGGGTAGCCCTTTCTCATAAATCCCTCCTTGAGATGGGCCATAATAATACATTGGGATCATATTCGTGTCTGCAAGGATTGCTAGCCACGCTGGTCCATCGAGATAATTTTGAAGCATTTCTTGGTTGCCAAGCAGAGATAATGTTTCCTCCAGTTGCTCTACAGTATAGTTTACCTTTGTATTTGTAAAATTATGTAGTTTTTCATTGTACCATGGACCTGTTCCAGATCCATTTGCCATAATAGTATAACCGTTGCTTGTAAGTCCAAAGTTTGAGTCAGCTATGATGATTCCACCATGTGCACTGGTAAGATAGGAAGAAGTCATGGAAAGCTTTGGTATAAGGGGCATATGTGGTTCTTCTAGTTCAGATATCTTTGTTGAGATTTCAAAGTCCGTATTTACTACAGAAATTCCCCTTTGGGTAAAAAAACCACCTTTTATGCCATTGTATATATTAACTTCAAGTCTGTAATTTCCAGAGGCGTTGCAGGCAAGTGTTTCGATGTATGTTTTTTCAAAATCATATCCAAGACTTGAAGAATATGCAACGATGTTGTCTTGTTTATCATAAAAATATAAACTAATGATTGGGACAATGGAGTCAATTTTATCCATAAAAGAACTGCCAGATTCTGTAATGTTGGCATGGATTTGGATTCTATTAATTCCATGGGGAACACTGATTGCATAGTTTTTTGTTCCTTCTCCTTTGATATCTATTGTTCTTCCCAGAAATGTCAACTTGGTATTTGTGATGTGATCTGTAAATCCTGTCTCGTTGGTGCTAAGTACATATGGTGGGATGACATCCGATGGATTTGTCATTGTGATATAGTTGATCTCTCCAAATTTTTCGTTGATTGTAGTTAAAACGACATTCTGTATTTCATCTTCGTTTTCCAGTTTGATAATGTCAATATCTGGTAGATCTAGTGAAATGTCTCCGATTAAATATCCGTTGTGTACGTTTAGGTCATTACAAATTTCCTGTAATTCATCCTTGTTTTCGTCATAGATTAAAACAGGGATATTGAGATAACTTGCTAATGGACTTGCCATGAGGCTGAGTTTATATGCATCGTCTGTACCATAGGGGATGATCATAACTGTTGATGATTCCACAAATGTATGTCTTGCAGCTTCAATAGCAACTTCCGAAGGTGAGCCCAGTAATTCTGTTGTGTGGTATGTGGTGTTTAGATGTTTGCCCAAAACTAAGATTTTTTTATCTTCCATATTTAGGTAATGATCAAGGAAAACCAACTGATGATCCGTTAGTTCTCCATTGTTTTGAACAAGAAGAGGTTTTATTCCACTTACGTTAGACGAGTCATACCAACAGGCCATACTCGCACCTATTATACCAAAAAATGGATCGTTGTCTGAAATTACAATAACTTCCTCAGTGGATTGTCGGATTGATGCAAAAAAAGAGATTGTTTCTGCAATTGGCATATCTTCTTTATCTGAGGTTAGATACTCAGCATGGATCACATATGAAAAAATTAGTAAAATGATTATGGGGAGTGCAATTATTTTACGCATATAACATTTATAAAGATGTTCATATTAAAAATACTTTCCATACTTTTTCCTAAATGCAATGGCAACTCGACCAATAAAAAATTCGTATTTATTTATTCTAAGCTAAACAAATACAAAGCTTTTGGAAATAATGACTTTAGACTTATTCGAACTAAATTAAATTATTTATGATTGAGGGGATATTTTACAATAAACTCTTTATATT
>JAUWWG010000128.1 GCA_030616985.1 Thermoplasmatota archaeon | reverse complement strand
TTGATCCAATCGTTTACCGTTTACAACAAAAGTAGGTATTTTTGCCCTATCAATTAGTTCCAAGGCGGGACCATCAATAACAACGTTACTCCCTGCTGCACTCCATTCCGTTCCATATTTTTTAATCAATTCTTTTATTGTTAGTTCTTTCAGTTGCTTCGCATCAGAATATTTGTTCGGATCTTTATCATAAATTCCATCCACGTTTGTCGCTATGATAAATTTATTTGCCCTGGTTTTCTCTGCAAGTTCTGCACCAACTAGATCTGTGCTGTGACCTGGTATCGTTCCACCCATGATTACTATAGGTTTATCTATTCTCTCGGCTTCATCGGTTGTCAGAGGAATGTCTCCATTTGATATTCCAATGGTGCTTGTCAGAAGTTTAGCATTAACCCTTGTTACTTCTATTCCTAACTCATCCAATGTATCTTCATCAAGATTTAGTTCTCTACCTCTTTTTATGTAGGTCCTTGCAATTTTTCCGCCGCCCACTATCACATAAATCTTATATTGTTTACTGAATTTTTTTAGCAAATTTACAAGTTTTCTTAAAAAAGAAACATCTGCTTCTTCAGCAAGTATAACTGATCCGCCAATTGATATAACTATTGATTCCATGGACAAAACAATATATCTATCTGATTTATTAGAATTGTTAATTTTGTAGTAAAGAAAATTCTGCCCTATGCAACCTCTGGTCCAAACTGTCCTTTTTTGGGACTTCCACCAAGTTTGACTTGAGGCAGGGGAATTGGAGGTGGTAGACCAAGATCTTTTGATATGCCAACTGCCTCAGGAACACATGCATGCATTATAGCAGTATGTATCTGACCTGCAATTTGATTGGGCATTTTACGAGTATTCTTCCAATCGTTAGCAATTTTACCTGCATTATCATCTTCAAGTATCAAAGATCCCTCAAGTTTAACCATACCAACAGGGCCATAGCTTGCAGTATATTGAAAATCAATTGTAGCCTGATTATCTTTTATATCATAAGCATGAATGATATTGCTATTATGATCAATGCGAACCTGCTTAGGACGCTCGTTAAGATTTACATATCGTCTCGCCTCGATAGACTTGAGTTGTATATTTCTAATTTTCATGTTCTAGCCAGCAACAGTTGGTAACAAACAACATGCTTTTACATCTTTCGTTAGTTTGGATGGTCAACTATCTAATTTAAATTAGCTCAGAAAATCTCCGCTTATATTAAAGCAGATTCAGAACATCTATCCCGTTAATTTCATGATGGCTTCGGCGATGTCTCCTTTTGTCTCTTCTAATGCTTTTTCCGCTTCTTCAGCAGTTTTACCAGTTTGCTCTATAATCAGCTCAATGTCTTCCTTTGGAATCCCCTCTTTTCGTTCCACTACGCGAGGTCTTCCAACAATTTGATATGTTTTTTGCCCTTGAGCATCCATGATTGTAACCTCGGCACCATCAAAAATGTATTCCCTTGTATCCGTCTGAATTATTACCTTTTCCACGTTTTCTATTTCCTTAACACTAATGCCAAGTTTCCGCATCATCTGATTCATCTGCTTAGGGTTAATTCTTCCAGGCATCATCTATTAAGTCCTCCAATATAACCAATATTTCGAAGCATATATAGCCTATAAGTTGTTATATATTTTGGTATGATATCTGGGAGCGAAATAAAGGTTTTAGATAGAAATGCAGAGTACTATGGAGTGCCAGCCCATAACCTAATGGAGAATGCTGGAAAAGGAGTAGCAGACTTTATCATAAACCACCTTGATTCAGCAAACGAAAACATTCTCGTTTTTTGTGGAATGGGAAACAATGGAGGGGATGGATTTGTAGCTGCTAGATATCTAGCAGAAAAACACAATGTAACTTTATTTTTGACTGGAAAGGAAAAAGATATACGAACGGACATCTCAAGAAAAAATTTCTGTAAATTGAAAGAGATAAACTTGGAAATACATGATATGGAATTACTAAGTAAGATAGATAAATACCTTTCAGAAAAAAATGTCATAGTTGACTCTATGCTCGGCATAGGTTTATCTGGCAGTTTGAGAGCGCCTTACTCCACAATAGTTGGAAAGATAAACGCAGCGAAAAATAAAACAGTTATCTCAGTTGATATGCCTACAGGACTGGGGACAAACACTGCAGTAAAACCAGAATTCACTTTAACATTTCACGATGTAAAAAATGGAATGGATAGTAAAAACAGTGGCGATATTAAAATTGTAGATATTGGAATACCAAAAAAGGCAATTGAATACGTAGGTCCTGGAGAATTATTGGTCTACTATCCTAAGCCAAAAAAAGAATCACATAAAGGTGACAATGGCCGAGTCTTGGTCATAGGGGGAGGGCCATATGTCGGTGCACCAGCAATGACCGCCCTTGCAGCACTGCGTACAGGGTCAGATTTAGCATATATTGCCACACCCAAGAGGGCAGAAAGGGCAATCTCTACTTTTTCTCCCAATCTAATTGTTAAAGATTTAAATTCTGAGTTTTTAACCCCTGAGGATATGCCAGCAATCAGGGAGCTCCTACATAGCTGTGATACGGTGATCATTGGACCAGGGCTAGGAAAATCAAAAGAAACAGAAAAGGCAACAATACAGATTATAAAGGTTGTTATTGAGCAAAATAAACCATTGGTTATAGATGCAGATGCAATAAAGCCGGTTGGAGAACAATTAGAAGTAATAAAAAACTCAACTACTGTTGTTACACCGCATGCAATGGAATTTAAAAAATTAACTGGTTCTGATATCCCTCAGACTATTGATGATAGGATTAAAATAGTGCAGGCATGGGCTGAAAAACTAGGAATTGCAATTTTTCTGAAAGGTTATGTTGATATTCTGAGCGACGGTGAAAGGACAAAACTCAATAAAATACATAACGAAGCGATGACTGTAGGGGGTACAGGAGATGTACTGGCAGGAATCATTGGGGCAGTGTTATCTAAAGATGTCGAACCGTTTAATGCAATGAGAATAGCCGCCTTCCTTAACGGTGAAGCCGGCAACGAAGGGTTTAAGAAAAAATCATATGGTTTACTTGCCACAGACATAATCGAAGAAATTCCTGGCATTTTGAAAAAATATTTATAACCCGTTTTTAATCAATGGTTACAATGAATAAAACTCTAGTAATGATAGGATGCATAGCATTATTTTTATCTTCATCTATCGTAGTGAATGCTCAGATACTTTCCCCAATTGCGCATCTAAGTGGAGATATAAGTCAAGACGCAATGGCTTTTTTTGTTGGTGAAACTGATTTTTCTGGGAACTTTTATGGATATCCGGCAGATTCCATGATTGATACTTCTTCATTAGATGATATCTTGGATGATCCTTTGGTAGAAGGTATGGTGGAAGATGTTTTTGATATTTCATTATTAGAGAATCTTCACGTTTTCCCCTTACTTGGGTGTTGTACTTTTGAGGATATTGACAGTGTTACAATTGTTGATATTCAAGAGTTTCAAGAAATGGATTTCGCTTCAATGTCGCCTGCAGATATTATAAATTTTGTGAACAGCATTGAACGCTTCTCAAATGTGGATATTATCGCTGAAGATGGCCAGTTTATATTTGGAGTTGGGCAGGATAGTATTACAACGAAATCTGAGATGAATTTTGCCATTTCATCTATCGTTAGCTTTGAGATTGAAGAAGGAGATAAGATTCCATTTCTAGTTATTCTCACAGAATCTGAAATCACTATGCAATATTCTGGAGAATCTTCTCTTTTGTATAAAGCATCTGATAGTGGCAGTATGATAATTAAAGATTCAGACGGGAATGAAATTTGGAATGAAGATCCATCTGACAAGATGCTTTTCATAGAAGATGACGATCTTTCGTTTGTCCAAGATTCCTCTGTATATGTGTTTCCAATATCTTCCGAGGAAACCAAAGAAACTGTATCATTATACGTATCGCCTGCCGAATCTCGTTTCATCGATATTTCCCAGCTTATGGAAGGTATAACAAATTCAACAGGTGATTCATCAGGGAGTATGGGTATCCCAGATTTTTCCAATAACTTCCAAGGTCTTGATGAACTTATCTCTGTGGCATCTTCAATAATTAATGGTGGTATGATACTCATTAAAACAAATGATACGTTTGTTGTTGATAATTCACCTCAAACGTTTTCAGGATTTGGTTTTGCTAGGGGTAATGGATTTGATGTGACAATTACTGGGGGACAAACACCAGAAACAACGGTATCTGGAGACTGTAAGTTAATTTTCTTGGGGGATCATTTCTATACTTCTCAGGCAAAAGATAGTGAAAACGGTGTAGCATTTCCATTTCTACTTGTTATTCCTTGGGCTTTGGCCATTGGTTTATACCTTTTATTCCGCTTCTATTTAAAGAAAGAAACAAAAACAAACGCGGAGCTAGATGGAAAAATCAAAAGATTAGCACTAATATTTCATATTGTAGCATTAATTGTAGCTTTCATTTTGATGGACAGAGAGGTAAGCTTCCAGTTTGGTATTAGTGCAATAGATGCTATTCTCGGTCAAGGAATATCGCCAGTTTTTGCAGTGTTTATCGCTGTAGACTTAGTCATGTGGGTTCTTGGTTATCTGATCCTGGCCATCCCTATTTACATCATTGCAACATACGGGCTAAAGTTTATTGAAATAGGGAAAGGCGGCAAAGGAATATGTAAAGGAGTGGGTGCTCTCTTCATATGGTTTTTCTGCGCGATTTATTTTAAATTAATCGTAAATTTGATTTTCTTGATAATTAACCCAACCAACTTTCTCCCAATGGGGTAGTAATGAAATCTTTAGACATGCAGCCTATTTTCAACGAACCTGCCCTCTTTGACAAAAATAAAAAAATACTTGTTGTTGCAGATCTACATATCGGGATAGAAGCTGAACTAAGAGAGCGTGGGTTGAACACGGCTTCACAGATTCATAATATGATAAACCATCTGGTATCATTATGTAAGAAATATAGGCCAGAAGAAATAGTTATGCTTGGAGATATAAAGCACAATATACCTTCCTCTACGATAGAAGAAAGAAAGGATGTAGAAGATCTTCTTGAAACGGTACAAAGATATGGAATCATACATATATTGCCTGGTAATCATGATGGTAACATAAGAAAAATAGCGCCTGAAGATGTAATCATCCATCCCTCTAATGGAATTGTTTTTGGTGACATAGGTTTTGTACATGGACACCGATGGCCAGACAGCAAAATAATGCAGTGTAAACAGATTATTATTGGCCATACACATCCCACAATAATGCTTACAGACCGGCTTGGATATAAAAAATTTGAACCTTGTTGGCTTAAAGTAAATCTTTTCGAAGGTAAACTGAAGGAAAAATATCCGAATTCTGCTGATCCTCAGGTATTAGTAATACCTGCTTTCAATCCGTTATGTGGGGGAATCGCAGCAAATAAAGAAGGCGTTACAGGACCCATTGGAAAAATAATGGATATCGAAAATGCACAGGTATATCTACTGGATGGATCGTGCTTGGGAAAAGTAAAGAATATAAAATAGTTCAAGTTAAGCTTAAATATTGCATGTTTAATAACGAGAGACAAACATTGAGTAAAACATGATGGCCTATGGAATTAAATCTTAATCAGGAAATGAAACAGATGCTCTCAGCACTACTGTTAGTATTACTGCCCTTGATTGTTTTAGGTTTGGGGGCAATTTTCGGAGTGAAAAATGCAGGATATTACATACTCACAATGATATGGCTTGGAGTAGGATTCATCTTTTTTAGCGCAGTCGATTAGTCTTAAGTGTAGGATCTATCGGAAAGAAAATAATAAATACATATCTATATTGCATTCGATAGAATGGCATCAGTTTTTTCCAGGCTAAATCCAAAAATCCAGGAGTTGCTCTATTCTAAAGATATCAATAAACCTACTGAACCTCAGATTAAAGCAATTCCTCCGATACTGAACGGTGAAAACGTTCTTCTAATAGCTCCAACAGGACTTGGAAAAACAGAATCCGCACTTTTACCAATCTTTCATAATTTTTTAAAAAGAGTGGAAAACAATTCTAAAAGTGACAAGAAAGATAAGGGTATATCTATTCTTTACATCACTCCTCTTCGAGCGTTGAACAGAGATATGCTTAGGAGAACCACTGAATGGGGAAAGAAACTAGGAATAGACATAGCAGTGAGACATGGAGATACATCGCAAAGTGAACGTGCTCGTCAGTCTAAAAATCCTCCC
>JAUWWG010000085.1 GCA_030616985.1 Thermoplasmatota archaeon | reverse complement strand
CAATTGGTGCAGAGTACAAGGATCGTAAGATTGGAAGTGATAGCGACATCGCCTGTTTCTCTTTTTCTACACTTAAAAATATGTCGACGCTTGGTGAAGGAGGCATGTTTGTTACAAACAATGAAAGGTACGTAGAACAAGCATGGGGCCTACGAACCAATTATCCGTATGGTAAACGAGTAAAAAGAAAAACGGTAAGTCTTGGCGACTATCCTAAACCAAAATCACCGGCGTTCATGCATGCAGGAGACGCCTGGGACTATAACTGGCTTAAAGTTGACGAGTTTGGTACAACCTCTCGAATGTCTGCACCACAAGCAGCTGTAGGTAGAGTTCAACTCAAAAAATTGGATAAATTTATAGCTCTGCGAAACAAAATTGCTAGAAGATACAACAAAGCTATTGATAACATAGATGGTTTAAGAACTGTTGATATATTACCAAATTGTAAGCATGCCTGGCATTTATTTACGTTTTTTCTTAATCATGAAAAAGGTATCAATCGCGATGAATTTATAAGACACATGATTGATAAACATAACATCCATATAGTAATAAGATTCTGGCCTATTCATCTTGGAGGAATTATGCGTATGCGAGGGCATAATATCGGTGAATGCCCTATATGTGAACATATATGGTTTAAAGAACAATTAGGTTTGCCAATTTCGCCTCAGATGAAAGAAGAAATACAGACAATCATAAAAGCCTTAAATGAAACAATGGAAGTACTGAATGGAGTAAAAGCTAAATGTCGATAATTGTTATAATAAAATGTAACACAAAATTAAATTAATTATTTAGAATATTGGGGTTGTTCTATGAGTGAATTGAAAACAGTCGTAACTGGAGGAGCTGGTTTTATTGGTAGTCATTTAGTAGATGAACTTCTTGCTGATGGTCATCAAGTGACCGTAATTGACAACTTTAGCACTGGTCGTCCTGAAAACCTTGTTCATCAGAAAGACAATCCTAACCTTTCTTTAATTGAAGCAGATATTACAGAAGAGGAAACAATCATTACCTATTTCAAAGATATAGACTGGGTATTCCATATGGCAGCATTGGCTGACATAGTACCCTCAATTCAACACCCCCAAGACTATTTCAGAACAAATGTGGATGGTACTTTCTCAGTATTAGAAGCCTCGCGAAAAGCAAAAATAAAGAGATTTGTTTATGCAGCATCCTCATCTAGTTATGGGATTCCAGATGTTTATCCAACTCCAGAAAACGCATCTATCCACCCTGAATATCCGTATGCACTGACAAAATATCTTGGGGAATGCCTTGCACTTCACTGGGGAAGAGTATATAAGTTACCAGTTGTTTCACTACGTTTCTTTAACGTATATGGACCACGGGCTCGCACATCTGGCACATATGGAGCAGTGTTTGGCGTCTTTCTATCTCAGAAAGTTCATGGAAAACCATATACAGTTGTAGGAGATGGTACCCAAACTCGAGATTTTACATTTGTCACTGATGTTGCAAATGCGTGCATCACGGCTGCCAAATCTAATCTCTCATGTGAAGTAATGAATGTGGGCAGTGGTAACACATACAGCATCAACCACCTGGTAGAATTAATGGAGGGTGATATTACATACATTCCTAAAAGGCCGGGTGAACCAGAATGTACTTATGCAGATACAACTAAAATTCAAAAGTTACTTGAATGGAAACCCTCTGTTTCTTTTGAAGAGGGAGTAAAAATAATGTTAGAACATATCAACGAGTGGGAAAATGCCCCATTGTGGACACCTAAAAAAATTGAAAATGCAACCAAAGATTGGTTTAAATATCTTTCAAAGTGATTTTAAATGAGTGACGGAAAAATAATTAGTCTTGAAGATCTTGGGAAAAAATGTAAAGACTGGAAAAAAAAGGGAAAAAAAATTGTGCTTTCTCATGGGTGCTTTGATCTTTTACATCCTGGCCATATTCGTCACCTAAAGGCAGCAAAAAAATATGGAGATATTCTAATTGTGACAATCATGCCCGATAAATTTGTCAATAAAGGGCCCGGGAGACCTATATTTAACGAATATCTAAGAGCTGAATCGGTTGCATCTTTAACGAGTGTGGATTATGTAGCGCTCAATAAATGGAACACCATCGTAAAAACCATGGAACTTCTAAAACCAGATTTTTATGTTAAAGGAAAGGAATATTCTGATAGTGCTGAAGATTTTACTTCTACCATAATATCGGAAGGAAATGCAGTCAGGAAAATCGGTGGAGAACTGCGATTTACCGATGAAATAACGTTTTCCTCGTCTAGTATCATCAACGAACGTTTTGATGTCTTGTCAAAAGATGCGAAAGACTATATTAAAAAATTAAAAACGAAGTTTGACTCTAAAGACATTATTAATGCTTTGAAGGATTTAAATGACATAAATGTTCTAATTGTTGGCGATGTTATCCTGGATGAATACATTTTTTGTAAAGCCATGGGAAAACCGGAGAAAGCAGCAATTGTTTCAACAAAATTTCTTTACAATGAAATATATGCTGGAGGTAGCCTTGCTGTAGCCAATCATATTGCAGGATTTGCAAAATCCGTCCATTTAGTGTCATGTCTTGGGGGAGACAATCGAGAAAATTACATAAAAAAGAATTTGAGAGAGAATATTCAGACGAAATTTTTCTATAGAAAATATGCCCCTACGACAACTAAAACAAGATATATTGAAAAATCAGAAAAATCTAAATTGTTTGAAGTTTTACGGATAAACGATGAATTTCTTGACAAAGATTCGGAAGACTCATTAGTCAAATATTTACAGGATATAATACCCAATTACGATATGGTTCTCATTACAGACTTTGGTCATGGTCTAATAAGCCCTAAAATACGGGATATAATACTTAAAGAGTCAAAATTCACTGCGGTTAATGCTCAGACAAACAGCATTAACTTTGGTTTTAATTTAATTACAGAGTACAAAAATGTAGATTATATTTCTATTGATGAACGGGAGTTGAGACTTCCATACAGAGCAAAATTTGGCGAAATTGCACCACTCATCACAAGAGTTGCTAAAGACACTCAATGTGATCAGATCAATATAACTCTTGGAGGCGCTGGAAGTATATACTATCAAAATGGTAAAACCCATTTTGTACCGATATTTTCTGTGAATGTGGTAGATTCAGTAGGCGCAGGTGATGCCGTCTTGGCCATCACATCGATGCTGGCACGAAAGAATATCTCACCACTATTGTTACCTTTTATTGGAAATGCTGTTGGTGCACTCGCTGTAAAAACTATGGGCAATAAAGAACCGATTGACCCTGTTGATCTCTTTACCTTTGTAAAATATATAATGAAGTAAACGCGAGGGAAACCATGAATTATGTGAAAAAATATCTAGAAGATCTTAAGAAAACAGCAGGCCTTGTAAAAGAGAATGAAATCAATTCAGTTATTAACATACTCGAAAAAGCTAGAAATAGCAGAAACATGATATTTACCTTAGGGAATGGTGGAAGTGCCTCAACAGCCACACATTTTGTAAACGGACTATCTCAAGGAGCTACAGTTGAGGGAAAAACAAGATTTAAAGCAATAGCACTTACAGATAATATCCCAAATATGCTAGCATATGCAAATGACATAGGATATGAACAGATATTTGTCGAACAACTAAAAAATCTGATGGAAGAGGGAGACGTAGTAATAGGAATAAGTGGAAGTGGAAATTCTGAAAATGTCATAAACGCTATTGATTACGCAAAGAAAAATAATGCCATTACAGTTGGATTGGCTGGGTTTGACGGCGGGAAACTTAAGGAAATTGTGGACTATTGCATACATGTTCCATGTTTCTTTATGGAGATGGTAGAAGACATTCATTTGTCAATCACCCATCTGATATCATCATATTTTGGGAGTAAATGAAAAATAACACTGCAATTAAATAAATTATAGCAAGATGGTTCCTAAAGATAGTATTTAGAGAATGTTTTTTAACCTAATGATTATTGAGGGAGAAACAATGAAAGATAATGATGGTAAAAACGTTTTAATTACAGGTGGAGCAGGATATGTTGGTAGTGCATTAGTTCCAAAATTATTACAAGAGGGATACAATGTCAAGCCATATGACCTCTATATCTATGGCGACGTATTTTCCCATATAAAAGACAATCCAAATCTTGTCCAAATTAAGGGAGATATGAGAGATGGGGAGAAACTGATTGAATCGGCGAAAAATGTTGATACGATAATACATCTAGCATGCATCTCTAATGATCCCAGCTATGAACTTGACCCAACGCTCTGTAAATCGATTAATTACGATGCTTTTTTTAATGTACTTGAGGCCGCACGAATAAATGATGTGAAGAGGATAATATATGCAAGTACTTCTAGTGTATATGGCCTGAAGAAAGAAAAAAATGTAAGAGAAACATCTACTTGTGAACCGCTAACTGATTATTCAAAATATAAACTGGAATGTGAAAAAGTATTATTGGACTTTGGAAAAAACCATGATATAGAACACACGATATTGAGACCTGCAACCGTATGTGGATATACGCCTAGATTGAGACTCGATCTCGTTGTAAACATTCTTACTATACATGCTTTAATCAATAAAAAAATTAGGATTTTTGGTGGAACACAGCTCAGACCCAATATTAATATCAAAGACATGGTAAGAGTATACGAACTGTTGTTATCTGCACCGAAAGAAAAAATAAACGGAGAAATATTTAATGCAGGTTACCAAAATTATTCTGTTGAAGATATTGCAAAAATAATCGAAAAAGTAATCGGGGATCCAGAAATGATTTTTGAGTATGTTTCTACCGATGATATCCGCTCATATCATATTAACTCTAATAAAATAAGAAAAGTACTAGGATTTAAGCCGAAATATACCATTGAAGACGGTGTTGGAAGCCTTGTGGATGCTTATAAAAAAGGCTTAATTGTTGATGGTTTAAATAATCCAGTATACTATAATATCAAAATGATGCAAAAAATCAATTTAAAATAGACATCTAATCATTTATCGTAGATTGATTAAAAGAAGACAATATGCTTTATCACTTTGAGAGAAATGAATTTGCTATGAAAAGGAAAAACATTCTGATATGTGGTCAACCAAATACTGTTTTACGTATTTTTATTGAACATCTTCATGAGAATTACAATATATTTTTCATTAGTGATAGTAAAGAATTGCAATATTTAAAAATAAAAAAAATGCTTGGCAAAAACACATTTCTTGTTGATGGGGATTCAGCTAAAAACATGTTAAAATTGATTTTGACTTCATTTAGAATATTGTTTAAAAATAAAATGAATATTTTTCTAGCCTATCATAACCATTTCATAAAAAACGGAATGATGCTGTTCATTGTAAAGTGGTTTTTTCCAGATATTAATAGGATTTATTTCCCCTATGATATTTTATCATATGCTTTTCCAGAGAAACTAAAATATAAATCTAAAAGTAGACTATCTTACTTCTTTGATAGAATTTGTTTTGAAAAATCTCATAAGATAATTACGAAAGGTTTTGAAGATGAACTAAAATATTTACAAGATACATACAAGATCTATAAAAAACCTCATTTTGTATTTAACTTATTAATAGAAGAAAAAGATACAGTAAATAAAACAGCCACAATGCTAAAAAAAGATGATAAAATCCACCTAGCATCTATTGGTGGGGTTAAAAACCCGGCTATCGGTGATAATAACTATATAGTTTTTAAGGAGCTCTTAAAAGAGAAAAACATTGTTCTTCATGTGTATTCTCATACATCAGAACTACTTGAAGATTTAAAACACGATAAGAATCTCTGCATACATCCCTATATCAAAGATCACAATGAACTCGTAAAAAAAATATCCAAATATGATTTCGGGGTTTCTTTGTCTTCTCCAGTCCAAAGCAATTTTATTCAAGCAAAAATGGCATCTGGGGTACGAGTTTACGATTATCTCTCTGCAGGTCTACCCGTTATTATAGATAGTGAACATACATCAATGGCAAATATGATAATGCAAAATAATTTTGGAATAGTCATACCATTGAAAGATATCAAAAATATTATGCATTATATTGATAAATGTGACTACAACTCTTTGATTTCTTTTGTTAAAGAAAACCGAGAGAAATACTATGTAGATAAAAACATCGATAAGTTAACACTGTTTTTAGAAAAATAAGACAGTTATTTATTTATTTTAGATTCAAATTCTTCAACAAGTTCATCATAGTTCTTCTCTTTTACATCAATATATCCTGCATCGAGTTTTTTTGCCAATTCTTCATCCTCATATCTATCCCCTAGTACAACCACCTTGTCAAAATGATCCAATTTCATGTTTAATTCCTTCAAGCCATCAAGAACCATATCTACGTGTGGTTTTCTTTTCGTCTTTTTCCTAATAAACTCTTTTTTAAACTTTATCTCCGTTTTCTTTTTAGCATATTTTTCATCGACATCAGGACAATATTGCCAGTTGTTTATCTTTATGTGATTTTCCTCAAGAAGGCTATTCAGATATGAATTTATATCTTCTACACGTTTACAACTAAAATATCCACGTGCAACTCCTGCCTGATTTGTAATGACTATATTAACTGGATTTAGTTTTGTCTGGACAGAAGAAAGAACACCAACAACATTTCTGTTTAACTGTATATTTTTTTTCCAACTATCATCTTTGCCTAAAAACTTTGTATCCTCAATAAGCGTACCATCTCTATCTATTATCAGTAAAACTTTGTCATTTCTAACATTTTCAATTATGTATTTAATTATTTTAGTGGTAGAAAGAGTGATATCACTAGTATACTTGATTTCTCCACCAACCTCTTCTATAGCTTTTCTTTCTGCAACAATTCCAGGCGTTGTTTTACGAACGAAATCAGGACCTTTTATGTAGAAGGAGGGTTTAAGTTGATATATTGCTTCAGTTGAACGTCTAAAATTACTAATGAAAACATAATCCACAAATTCTAATGATGCAATCGAAAAAGCTCTTAATGTATCATTAAAAATCGGCCGCCCAGATCCTTTTCTCTCAGAGACAAATTTATCAGAGGTTACAGAAACAAAGAGTACATCACATAAACTTTTTGCAGATTCAAAATGCTTTATGTGCCCGGGATGGAGAAGATCGAAACCACCGTGACATAAGCCGACTTTTTTCTCCTTTTTCTTCAAATCTGAAACAAGTTTTTCAGCTTCCATTGAAGGAATTATCTTCTTTGAAATGAACGGTTCCATCGATTCAATATCTATCATTATTTTTTAACATATGAAGAGCATTATTTAGATTTTTTCTCAGCATGTACATAACTAGTTTTTTATTGGATAAGGATATATCGCGAACTTATGAGTGAAGAAGAAAAGGTACCACTAGTAGCAGACACAAATGTAGAAAAAGTAATACAGTTATTGGCAGATACAAAGAGATTACTTGATAAAAAATAATATAAATTTCTGGTTGATGTATGGTACATTACTTGGGTTTGTTAGGAATAAACAGTTCATACCTTGGGACCGCGATATAGACATTAGTGCATGGCACTATGACTATAGTAAAATCAAAAATCTTGAAGGTGAGTTTGAAAAGCTTGGCTACAAAGTTACATTTCAGGAAGGAATGTATTCTCCTATTACAATATATTGTAGTGATGAAGATGCAGACGCGCATAACTTCCATTTAGATATTTTTTTCTGGATAAAAGACAAAGATGAAGCAGTTGCATTGATACATTTCAATAGAAGCATATTTGCTAGGATGTTTGACGGCCTAGGGCGAATGTTAAATCAAGATTATTATACAGGTCGGCATACCCAATTACCAGAAAATACAAGAAATAAAATATCTAAAATAGCGTCTATATTACCGACAAGAATGTATAATTTTTTTAGTGAAGTAATTCGTGGTCTACATTTGTTCACTTTTAAAAAGACAGTCATACCATATGTAGAATTTAATCAATTAACAGTGATAACGGCCTATAACTCAAATTATAATATACCATCAAACTATGAATTATATCTGGAATTGACTTATGGCAAAAACTGGAGAAAACCAGATAAAAATTATTCAAAAGAAAAATGGGAAAGAAATAATAAATCAATAATTAAGTATCAAATAAAAGACAGAAACGTAAAGAAGCTGTGGATGAAAAAATATAACAAAGCAAAATAGTTTACAGATACCATGTCTTGGAAAACAGTGATTTCTAATAAAAAAGCAGATTTTCCACTTTTCAAAGTTTTTGAGGATTTGGTAGAACTTCCAAATGGATCGAAACTTGATTATTATTTGGTCGAAAAAATACCTGTTGTGGTAGTATTACCGATTTTTTCAGATGTAATTGTGATGGTTAAACAATATAGATATCCTATAAAATCAGATTCTCTTGAATTGCCTGCAGGACATTTATGGCCAAATGAAGAACCAGAAGAATGTGCATTACGTGAATTAAAAGAGGAAACTGGTTTTACTGCAGGAAAAATTGAGAAAATACTGAGTTATAATCCTTCAACTGAATACTCCAACCAAATATATCATATTTTTATTGCGGAAGATTTAAAGGAAGGGGAGACAAAAAGAGAAAAATATGAAATTATGGGTGTAGAACTACTAAAAACGGAATCCATAATTAAGAGAATTATGGATGGAGATATCACCGATGGTCGCACTATAACTTCTATTTTTTTAGCGCATTTTCTAGATAAAATCTAAGAGTTTTTTGACTAGTTTTTTTAGAATGACATTTTCCTTTCAGCAAAGTTTATATGTATGTACGTACTTGCTATTTTGCATCATAGATTAAAATTTGGCGTTTAAACTAGAAAAAAGGAGATATCGGAAATATGAAAAAAATAAACTTACAATTTTGGAATTTATGGAGTACATATGCTCTAACATATTTTGGAAAAGTAAACTTAAGTATTGTAATGGCAGCATTATTGTTGATTTATACAGATTGGAATATGTATTATGTTGGATTTGTTGCAAGTGGTTTCTTTGCTGCATATTCAATAGGACAATTTTTACATGGACAAATATCTGAGAGATTCAATCCATTTGTATATATAGCAGTAGGGCTAACGTTATCAGGAATAGCAAATATGCTCATGGGATTTTTGGGCGGTTTTCTAGTAGCTCTTATAGTCTTAGAGACGTGCGACGGATTCTTCCAAGCCATGGGCTGGTCTTCGGTTGTAAGAGCAAATGCAGAGATGCAAAAAACAGATAAAGACAGAAGCAGATCATCTACCATATTGGGTACTTCATACCAATTTGGCAGTTCTTTAACTTTTTTGGTATCTGCATTTGCTGTTGCTACTTGGGGATGGCAAGCTGGTTTCTTTGTAGCGGCCGGGGTGTTAATACTTAAAGGCGTGACTATTTATATGACAAAACCAAAGATGGGATTTGAACCAAAACAGAAAGTAAAAAAGCAGGTGAAATTAACATTGACGCTCCCAATTATGTTGAGTGGTGTTTCATTGATGTTATTAAACATGGTTAGATATGGTGTTTTAACTTGGTTTTTTATTTACTTAGTCCAACAATCGGGTATTTTAGTACCTGAATTTTTTGGTAAAGATGCTATTGCTTTAGCACTTGTACCAATAGCAGGTATTATTGGAACACTATCGTTCAATAAACTTCCTTGGGATAAAGATTTAACAAGTATAATGTTTCTTACAGCAAT
>JAUWWG010000142.1 GCA_030616985.1 Thermoplasmatota archaeon | reverse complement strand
GTCTTTTCGCTGTTTTTATTCCAAACGAAACGGTTGTAAAATATCTGGGAAAAACATCAGGAATCAAAGGCATAGCGTTATCTATCCTTATTGGAACACTACCCACGGGACCGCTCTATATAGCTTTTCCAATGGCAGCATCATTGATGAAAAAAGGAGCAAGTATATCGAATATTGTTGTTTTTCTCTCTGCGTGGGCATGCATAAAAATACCACAAGAAATGGTAGAGTTTCGATTCCTTGGTGCAGAATTTATGTTTTTACGATTAATTCTAACAATTATTTTTGTTATAATAATGGGGATCTCCATTGAGAAAATAATTGGATGGAACGATAAAAAGGCAAGCAGATCTACAGGGGCGTGAAGATGATGCAAGTAGTTGATCTTAAAGCAATGATATCCAATCCATATGAAGAACGAGAAAAGAATATCTTTTATAATGTTGAGGAATTCAAAGCAAGAATCATCAAACTACCAGCAGGTGGTAATATGCCAACTTGCAAAATGGGTTCTTATGTTATCTTCTATGTTATTGAGGGAACTGTAGATGTAACGGTTAATCAAGAAAAAGTAACCATTAATGAAGGGCAGTGCCTCATTAGTGAGCCAGCAAGTCTATCAATGAGAACTACGGATGGTGTTAAGATAATGGGCATACAGATAACAAAAGGGAATGATGTTTAGAGATGGTTGTTGAGAATATACCAAAAATGGTTGGAATGATTTACGCCATAATTGCTTTTTTTATATTGGTCTACCTGTTTAATAGAGACAAGTTTAACAAAAAGATTGGATATTTGTTTCTCATCACATCTACACTGATGGGTTTTTTGGTTTTTGCACCAATGTTTCCAAATCAACTCCAAGTTATTCTTCTTGGAAATGTTAAACAACTTGGAGCACCTATCCCAATTGTTATACTTGGTCTTGTATTATTTGTAATTCTCACGTTTGCATTTGGAAGAATATTCTGCGGTTACCTTTGCCCTATCGGTGCATTGCAGGAAATTGCTTATATTATACCAATAAAGAAACTTAAAATCAAAAATAAAACGCTACCCATAGTTTTCCGCCTGATCTTTTTTATCGCATTTGTTGTTTTAGGCGTAATTTTTTCAATAGGAATTCTTACATTTTTTGGCTTTTATGATCTTTTCAATTTGAATATTAATTCGATTTTTTTCTACATATTCTCGGCTTTACTATTAGTCTCAATATTTGTTTATCGGCCGTTCTGCCGGTTTTTCTGCCCTTATGGTGCTTTATTATCTCTTGCCTCTGTTAAAGGTCTATTCAAGCTACAAAGAAATGTCAACTGTGTCGATTGTAAGAAATGTGAGGTCATCTGTCCAACAAATGAAGCAGGTAGAACTGATTTAAAACAGGAATGTTATCTGTGTAATAGATGCAAAGATGTTTGTCCTGTTGATGCTATTGAATATGTTAGAAATAACGGAGAGGAAAAATGAAAATAAAAGATGTAAATAATGCAGATATTTCCCAGAATCCTCATAAGGTTGACGCGAGAAAAATCTATGATACAAAAAACGCTCAAGTAGTTCACATAACCTTAAATCCCGGTGAATCTTTGAAAAGACATATAACACCTGTTGATGTGTTTTTTTATGTGCTTGAAGGAAAAGGAATAGTTGAGATTGGAGATGAAAAGAAGGAAGTAGGTCCCGATACACTCATTGAAAGTCCAGCAAGGATACTGCATTGTTGGTATAACGAAAGCAATGAAATTCTTAGAATACTTGTTGTTAAAGTGCCGAGGCCAGCAGAGTCAACAAAGATATTATGACGTATTTGAAGAACCTGCCGGGTATTGTAATCAATATATTATTAGATGGTTATTTACGGGGTCTTTTTCCAAAGCAGAATCAATACCATTGCACAAAGCAAATCTTTCAAAACACTATTATATTGACGACCAATGAGGAATTTGAATTTTTTTTACAGAAATGGTGAAATTATGGCGAACCAAAGTATAGACATTAAATTTGTAGACCACTGGTCAAATGAAGATATAGTTGCACTATACAAGTCAGCAGGATGGTGGAAGGAATCCTATGATCCTTTTGCAATAAAACAATTGATAAAAGGTAGTTTTGCTTTTGTTGTTGCTGTTGATTCACGTTCAGGTAAGGCCGTTGGGATGGGACGCATAATATCTGACGGGATATCTGATGCCTATATACAAGATCTTGTTGTTTTGTCCGAACATCGGGGAAAAGGTATTGGTAAGCAACTTGTAAATGCTCTTTTAGATCGTTGTTTATCCAACGGGATGATATGGATAGGATTAATTTCAGAACCTGGACAGGATGGTTTTTATTCATCTCTAGGTTTCAAAACTATGGATAACCATATACCCATGAGATATCAAACCGAGGAGAAAAATGCTCTCAATTGATGATTTTAAACCTGTCACGCTAGAAGACAAACACTTATTTGACACTCATTATAGAAGGTATCCGCCTGTGCATAGCGACAATGTTTTTACAACAATTATAAGCTGGATGGAGTATACCAAATACCATTATGCATTTTTAAAGAATAATTTGATTATAATGACTAAGCTGGGAAATGTCTTGCGATTCCGACCCCCTATTGGTAAATATGATAGGGATATTTTTCAACAAGTACTTAAACTTGCAAAAAGAGAAGAGAGCGACTATCCACTAGGAATTATCGATACTCAAACTAAAGATTGGCTTTCAAAGGAGTATCCTAAATTAGAATTTATTCCACATATGGATTATTTCGATTATGTTTATCTTGCATCTGACCTTGCAGAATTACCTGGTACAGCATATAAAAAGATCCGTAATCGTCTTAACAAGTTTAAACGGAACTATTCATACGAAACTGAGAAAATCACAGAAATAAATATGGACGAAGTAAGGACTTTTCTTAAACGTTGGTGTCTATGGAAAGACTGTGAATCTGATCCACTGCTCGAAAATGAAAAAAAAGCTATAATGTTTTCTATGACTAATTTCTTTGAACTAGAATTATCAGGCGTCGCAATACGTATAGACGGGAAAATAGAGGCTATTTCCGTATATGAAAAAATGAATCCTGATACAGTCGTGGTACATTATGAAAAAGGAGCACCTGATTACGATGGAGTGTATAAAGCTATAAATGCAGAGACAGCAAAACTAATTCAAAAAGGATTTAAATTCGTAAACAGGGAGCCGGATATGGGCTTACCTGGATTAAGAAAAGCAAAAATGTCATATCGCCCTCACCACATGGTTGAGGTATATCATATAGCCAGAGATAAAATATTGTTATAAATGTTTGAATTTATAAAAAAATATATAATTTTTATGAGAAAATTATAAATAGTTAACAATTGTTAAGAAATAGGGGTAAATAAAAAATGAAGAAAAACAGATTAAAACTCAGAATTTTTGGATTAATTGCAGGTCTAATATTATTAATGACATTTGGACCCATATGCATAGGTGAAGAAACGGCAGAGACTGAACTTGAAATAGATGGAGTTGCAGGACACATAGGGGCAGTGGTCGTTGCTGTTACAAATGTTGGTGATACAGTTGCAGAAGACATCATTATTACTATTTCAGTGGAGGGTGGCATCCTAGGTCAAATCGATATACATCATGAGTGTAGTGGATGTAGTCAATGTGGTACAACGCTTGATCCTGGCGCCATAAAAACGGAAAGCACACTAGAAGAAGGATTTATAATTGGGTTTGGACAAGTCGAAATAACTGTTACTGC
>JAUWWG010000049.1 GCA_030616985.1 Thermoplasmatota archaeon | reverse complement strand
CAAATTTCAGGTGAAATAGATTGATTTTCTGTTTCTAAAGTCGCATTTATTTTTAGTTTATAATCCGAGGGTATCTGATTTAAAAATATTGGAGGATTACCTGTAAATCCATTTTTATTTCCTTCCAAATATTCATCTTCAACCAGTATATCCTGCCCGTTTTTTTGGTATAAAACATGGTATGTTATTGTTGTTTTGCTTTTCTCATGATCCCCCCATGAGAAAGTTTCCCATGTAGAAATGTCTCGAGGAGAGATAAGCGGTGATTTTGCAGTTCCGTTTGGAGAATAACCTTTGCTGTAGACGGTGACATTCACATAGTCAGAAAATAGATTACATTTTTTTCCTATTTCAGGACTCATTACTATACAAATATCAATGAAGTTATCGTTACTAACAAATAACTCATCTTCAGTTACATTACGATTAAGTTCGATAGACGTTCCGTTGGATTTCTTATGCGCATCAGCTTTCGCCCATATGCCCAAATTAAACTCCTCAATAAAAGGTTGCCACCAGTACATCGATATTTCTTTGTCGTTTCTGCCGTATCCACACCAGCTTACATTCATCCCTGATACATAATCTACCATTTCTTGATCTAATTTAAACCTGAAATGGTGAATTCTTTTTAGTGGAAATGGAGAGTCTTCCATTTCCGCCCCCCTGTGTGGAAACACATTTCCATCCTCCTTAGCCCCTATTTTAGGATAATCAAATTCTTCATCAAATCTCTGTTCCATATATGCATGTAGGGATGGGGGGAAAAAATTCATAAAATAAGAAGTTTTGTAATAGTAAGCTTTGCTTTCTGACTTGGGTGACCAAGTTGAATAATCGCAATGATGTCCAATCCCCTCAGCTGAAGCAAGTATGATATTTCCATCCACTGTATCACAGTTTGTAAGTTCTATATTTATACCCTCTTCGAACACATCAATTTCCCAAAAACCATCACCCTCGTCTAGTGTTATTGTAGAACTAGAGAAACCAATATTCGAAATGCTTGAAATTAGCAACAATGAAAAGACAATTCCCAAAATAATCAGTTTACTATATGAATGCCCGTTATTCATATATTTATCTCCCTATAACTATAATATACATAAATCCAATATTAATTTATAATGCACCTATTTAAATATCTTTGGGTTTTTATAGGTTCATCATATCCTGTCGATCCCTTCCAATCCACGTCATATTTCCTAACTTTAATTTATAATATATATGTTTTTCCTGTTTTTGGTAAAGATAATATACAAAATCTACTTAATAAGCTTAGCCACTTTTTGCAATAAAGCATAATTTAGATTAGACTTACGCAACAATTATCTGGATATCCATCACATTTGTACCAGTAGGACCAGTCATAAATAAATCATCTAACCTCTTAAAAAAATTATATGAATTGTTTTCCTTGAGAAATCCAGCTGGATCAAGGTCTTTTTTACGTGCCTCTATCAAGGAAAAACCATCTGCAACGGCTCCAGCAGCATCACTTTTTCCATCAATACCGTCGGTTGCAAAAGATGCGAAAACTATATCAGTATCAGCCATGCATTCAACGCTCCCTAAAACCATCTCTTGGTTTCTACCACCCTTGCCACTGCCTTTTATTGTAACCGTTGTTTCCCCACCCGAAATAAAAACATATTTTCCTGACCCCTTACTATAATTTTTTGCTTTATCAACCAGATAAACACCAATTTCTCTCGCCTCGCCCGTAAGAGATGTAGTAAGAAGTTTTGTTTTATAACCAAGTTTCCTTGCTTTATCCTCTGCTGCTTTACATGCAATTTCATTATTTGCAACAATAAGGTTGGATAGGTTATCAAAAACATGATCGCCTTTTTTTGGTGTCTCAGCGAGTATGCCCTGAACACCATCATCGATGATATTGGTGACACCAGAAGGTAATTTTTGCCAAAGATCATATTTTTTAAAAATCATTTTTGCATCATCATAAGTAGTTGAATCAGGATATGTGGGACCAGATGCAATAAACTCCATAGGATCACCAACAATATCGGAAATAATAAAAGAAACTGTCCTACATTTAGCAAATTTTGCAAGCTGACCTCCTTTAACAAATGAAAGATGCTTACGTATGGTATTAATTTCATTTATACTGGCACCCGATCTCAACAATAAATCGGTTATTTGCTGCAAATCTTTAAGACTCACTCTTGGCTTGCATAAAAGTGCAGACCCCCCACCAGATGTCAAGACAATCAATAGATCTTCATTGCCACACATTTTAATGATATCTAGGATTTTATCTGTACCACCTATGCTGTTCTGATCAGGTATTGGATGGCTGCCGACAAAAGTATCTACACATTCACCTCGAACTTTATCATTTGGATCATTAGTAATAATAACTCCCTTTTTGACATCAATTGAATCGCAGACTGCCTGGGCCATACCAACACTAGCTTTTCCAAAACCTACCACATATATGTTTTCAAAGTCGGAAGGATCTACGGTTTTCCCACCAATATTAATCTTTTTTTCATAAAACCTTGATTTAACCACTTCATACGGATTAACAGAATCTAAGGCAAAAGTCAGGATATCGAGAATATCTCCCCTTATCTTTTTTAATTCAGGTGTTTGACCATTCTCAATAATCTTCTCTCGGTTTTTAAACAACATATCCAATCTTTAGAAAAAATAAATTATTTCCCAAACTGTAACTGCTTCATCAGATTCTTCCTCATTTTCCTGTTACCAGATAAACCCTTCATCATACGCTTTGTCATATTGTAATACTTCAACAACTCTTTGACATTTCTATTTTCAACACCTGCACCATGTGCAATACGTTTAACACGAGACGCACGAATGATACTTGGATCATTCATCTCTTCATCCGTCATAGAGTTCATAATAACACGAAATCTCTGAAGTTTATTTTGAGTATCATCCATATCAATGTCCTTGATTTTACCTGAAAAACCACCCGGAAGCATCTCCGCTACCTTGCTAAGGGGACCCATTCCAGACAACATATCCATTTGGTCATACATGTCATGTAAGGTGAATTTACCAGACATCAACCGCCTAGCAGTTTTCTCTGCATCTTTTCCCTTCATACTCTCTTCTGCTTTTTCGAGTAGGGATTTGATATCACCCATACCAAGAAGGCGAGATATGAATCGCGCAGGGTCAAATTTCTCAAAATCACCAGCATGCTCACCTGTACCTATAAACACAATAGGGGCACCAACTTCAGCTGCGGCACTTAGCGCGCCACCACCTTTAGCGGTACCATCCATTTTTGTAAGAACAATACCAGTTATATTCACAGTATCATTGAATGCCTTTGCCTGAGAACCAGCTTGCTGACCAACAGCAGCATCTATAACAAGCAGTTTTTCATCAGGCTTGGTTGCCTTAAAAATATCCTTCATTTCTTGGATGAGGTCATCTTCGAGTTTATGTCTTCCAGATGTATCTACGATTATTACATCACTACTTCTTTTGAACTTGTTTAATCCATCTTTTACAACCTTCACTGCATTTTTTTCTTTATTATCGCCATAGAATGGAACTTTCACCTGCTCTGCTATTTGTTTTAACTGTTCATAGGCTGCGGGACGATGAACATCACCTGCGATCAAAGCAGGTCTTAAACCTTTCTTTTTAAAATACGTTGCAATTTTTCCGCATGAAGTCGTCTTTCCTTGACCGTATAGCCCGGTCATCATTATTATCTGTTTTTTAATCGGCAGTTCCCTGGAACCACCAAGGATGTTTACTAGCTCATCATAAACAATATGAATAACGTGCTCTCGATTACTCATCCCCGCCGGAGGTTTCTCTTGTAGTGCACGTTTCTCGATCTTTTTTGACAGATCTAAAACAAGTTTGACGTTAACATCTGCCTGTAGAAGCGCTCGCTGTATATCTCTTACTACTTCTTTGATGAGCTTTGAGTCAACATGTACTGCATTGGCTATCTTCTTTAACGTTCCTCTAAGTGAACTACCTAAATCATCTAATACCATTTTACCCTTAAGCCCGTAAATGTAAAAGGAGGCATTAAAATGTATCGCCGTTCAAAGTCATCTTCAATTTTCCCTACTCTCCTTTTACTTCAACTGTTTTATCACAAGGCTAAAAATTTACAAAAAGTATTTACACGTGGATGATATTCACTGGAAAATACTATGCCCTTGTTTTTTGTTTGAGGGGGGATTCAATGGAGCATTACGATAAGAAAATTATCGAAAGACTTGATTTAATGGCGGTTAATGTCAGGAAACATGTTATTGAAATGTTATACAGGGCTAAATCAGGGCATCCTGGTGGTTCGTTGTCTGCTGTTGACATGATTGTTGCACTGTACTTTGCACATATGAATCACGACTCTAAGAACCCTAATGATCCAGATAGAGATCGCTTCATTTTGAGTAAAGGTCATGCTGTCCCTGCGCTTTATGCAGTACTTGCAGAGAGTGGGTATTTTTCTGTTGACGAATTGAAAAATCTCAGAGAGATCAACTGTATGTTGCAAGGGCATCCCGTATGTTCTTATGTTCCAGGTATTGAGGCTTCTACTGGTTCCCTTGGCCATGGTCTTTCTTTTGCAAACGGTGTAGCTCTTGCAGGAAAATTAGACGAGAATGAATACAATGTTTATGTTATGATGGGTGATGGCGAAACTGATGAGGGGCAGGTGTGGGAGGCTGCTGCTGCAGCATCACATTATAAGCTTGATAATCTAACTGCGTTCATTGATAGAAACTTTTTACAGATTGATGGAAACACAGAGGAAGTAATGCGTCTAGAATCGGCGAGAGATCGATGGAGTTCCTTTGGATGGCATGTTACAGAGATTGATGGTCACAACATGAAACAAATACTTGATGCTCTAAATGAAACAGATAATCATAAGAGACAGCCATCCGTAATTATACTAAATACTGTAAAGGGCAAAGGGGTCTCATTCATGGAAAATAACGTTGATTTTCATGGCGTTCCACCAAATGAAATGGAATACAACATGGCAATGGAAGAACTCGATTTAATACAGAAGAAACTGGAGGGCTAAACTTGAGTAAGAAAATAATGGCAAATCCCAGGAATGCATATGGGGAAACTCTTGTAAAGCTCGGTGAGAAATACCCCAATCTAGTTGTTTTAGACGCAGATCTCTCCAAATCTACAAAAACTATAATGTTTGCAAAGAAATATCCCGAAAGATTTTTTGAGATGGGTATCGCCGAGGCGAATATGATATCCACGGCTGCTGGACTTGCGTCATGTGGTAAAATACCTTTTGCAAGTACATTTGCCGTGTTTGCTACGGGAAGGGTCTATGATCAGATACGTATTGATCTTGCATATTCACAGGCTAATGTAAAGATATTTGCTACACATGGTGGTATAAGTGTAGGGAAAGATGGGGCTAGCCATCAAATGATAGAGGACATTGCATTGATGCGAGTATTGCCAAATATGACTGTTCTTGCACCCAGTGATGCCACACAAACAGGAAAAATCGTTGAACTCATGGCAACAAATAAAGGCCCCATGTATGCAAGGATCGGGCGAGCAAATGCACCAATTATTTATGATAAAGATTATATTGAAAGCGTCGAACTAGGCAAGGGGATGATGGTTGAGGACGGTTCAGATGTTACAATTATTGCCTGCGGAACCATGGTCGATCCAGCAATTGATGCGCGGAAAACACTATTGAAGCAAGGTATAAACGCCCAATTAATTGACATGCATACTATAAAACCATTAGATGAGAAACTAGTAATTAAATGTGCCAAGAAAACGGGTGCGATAATAACAGCAGAGGAACATTCAATTATTGGCGGACTTGGAGGAGCAATAGCAGAAACACTTGCAGAGAACAGCCTCCCTGTAAGATTCAGAAGAATGGGAATAAAAGACAGATTCTGCGAAAGCGGAGAGCCAAAGGACTTGCTCGAAAAATATGGTTTAAATGAAAAACATATTGTGAAAAACGTTAAAGATTTAATAGATCGATAATAGTGGCTTAAAAAGAATTTTCTAATATTTATACATGACTCTGCAACATTTGTTGCATTAAAAATATTGGGGAAATATTTAAATTTCGTTATCTTATTATCAATTGTAATTGTTAGGGAGAGAAAAAAAATGAAAAGTAAAATAATGTCAATTTTAGTAGTGATGCTGTTTATTGCTAGTTCCGTTATAACAGTAATAGGAGATACAGATGAAAATGAAAGTCATCATAATATAAATGAAGTAGTAAACGAAAAATTTGATTTGGCATATCCATCTGATTTTGAATTATTAGCAATTTCTGGTGGTTTTCATCCACTTACCAGACTATTTAAACTACATATAAACTCAGATGGTGAAGCTACATATTCTAAACTTTATCCAGAGGATAGAGAAACAGAAGATTGGACGGTAATATCTCAATTTGATTTCACAGAAAGTGAAATGAACCAAATATGGGATATGATTGCATCAAATGATTTTTTCAACTTAAATAGTTTATACAAAAATGAAAACATAACGGATGGTACATATGCTGAAATGACAATAACGGGAGGTGATGATACTAATATCGTTAGAACTGAAAATATCCCAGTTGTTCAATTTGACAATATCATAAAAACAATAAATTCAATCACACCAGGAAATAATGATTTATTCTATAATGCAATTTTTAACTATCGACCAGATCAACCATCTAAACCATCAGGTCAAACAAGTGGTAAACCTGGGGAAGAATACACATATACCAGTGCCACATCAGATTATAATAGCGATCAAATCTATTATCTTTTTAACTGGGGAGATGGAACTGATAGCGACTGGAAAGGACCGTATGAATCCGGTGAAACTGGATCTGCAAAACACATATGGAATGATCAAGGGGAATATAATATAACAGTAAAAGCAAAGGATGATCCTAATGGTGATGGAGATTTATCGGATGGTAAAGAAAGTATATGGTCAGAACCACTTCCTGCAACGATGCCAAAGTCAAAAATATCAAAATTGTATATTGCTAATTTACTCAAAAAACTAAAACAACAATTTCCAATGTTAAATATTTTAAATAGATTTTATCAAGTTTTTTTACCATTTAATACCTTAGCTCTCTCAACTGTAGATGGCGGTACAAGAGTATCAATACAAGATTGTGAAATTACTGTCAATATATACATACAGATAAGGGGCCCTTGTGCTACTGTACAGGTAGCTAAAGATATTGAAAAAAATATTGAAGATGTTTGGAATGGAGATTGGAAAGTCAAATGTGAAGAGGATTGTGATCCGCGTGAACCTGGCTGTAGTGTTGAATTTGATGCTCATGTTGTAAGGATGGATGATATGCATTATTTACCAGGATTTCATGATATTGAAATAGTATGTGATAATAGCGCTGATGGAGATGGTCATGTATCTTCTGTTCAGGGTTCAAGAGGTTCCGCAGATGATAGGGTTCTAGATGATCCACGTCCAAATGACGGAGGTACAACTACTGGAACATGGGATACTAATGAACCAGCGAATACATATGCTCATGAAGCGGGTCATCTGATGGGTTTAGATGATACTTACCCACCTCATCAAAATGATTTTGGAGACCATATAATGAATGGTAATGGAGCAGTAAGGCAAGAGGATATTGATTTAATTATCGAAATATCTGGAGTAGAATGTCCATGTGAATGTTGCCCTGAGGAAAATGATACTGAGGAACCTGACGTTGATATCGAAAGCCCACAGGATGGAGCTACTGTCACTAGTCCAATAAACGTTACTGGAGATGCCACTGATTACGGTGGATCAGGAGTGGCAGAACTAGATTACAAGTTAGAATGGGATGGAGGATCCTATGAAGGAGGTTCTATATATATTGATCCACCAGAGGAAGAACAAGGATTCAGATTAGGACCTCTTTATCTAGAAGATTATCTAGATCCCGAAGATGAATGGTTAAAAATCACAATTTATGCTATAGACGCTGCAGAAAACATAGGCTCTGACTCTATTACTGTATATCGATCCGAGGAAGAGGACACAACTCCACCTGTAACAGAAAAAACTATTGGTGAACCAAATGATGAGGGCGGCTATATAATATGGTCCTATACACCTATCATCTTTGAAGCAACAGATGATATGTCAGGTGTTAATAACATAAATTATGAGATATGGTGGGACAGTAATGACGATATGGTAGTTGATACGCAAATGGCATCTGAAAAAATCTATAGTGACTCTGTAACATTTACAGTAGGTGAACATGATATATATTATGGCTTAATTGAGCTACGATGGTT
The DNA here is from genome assembly GCA_030616985.1 of Thermoplasmatota archaeon. Lineage (GTDB taxonomy): Archaea > Thermoplasmatota > E2 > DHVEG-1 > DHVEG-1 > JAUWWG01. The sequence goes on along the minus strand of JAUWWG010000049.1, from coordinate 7,779 downwards.
TGCAGTTGACAACGCAGGAAATCCTGAGAATATGCATTACCAGGAACATTATGTGATGGAAGGTTGAGTAAATCTACTAGCCATCTCATTTTTTCTTTTTTTAATCCTAAGAGTACCTTATATGAGTAGCAGGTTTGTGTAGTATGGATTTTTTCGATCTTTGCAGATTATGTGAAGGAATGAAGGATTCTTTTTCTCACTGTTCTCACGTTTATAACGTGTATATAATCACTCCAAGTAAGCGCTTAAAAACTAGCGAGATACAGTTATTGTCAGTATGTCTTCATCTTCCAAAACATGATCAAACCCAACATTTTGACCTGGGTATTTAGCAGATTTACCCCATACCTGTGCATATCTAAACTTTCTTTTAAAATCCCTGTGAAGCTTTCTGCATGCATCCTCTACGGTTTGACCTTTTTTTAGAATCAACGGTTCATCAAAATCAGGTTTCTCTCCAACGGGTTTCATATATGTGCGGGTGAATTTCAGCTCCGAAAAAATTACTTTCTTAAGTTCATCAAGTCCAGTACCCTCGCTTGCAGATATGGATATTACATCCCAGTTTTTCTGCGTTATGTTTTTAATTTTTTTATTTAATTCTTCTTTAGTGAGTAAATCTTTTTTATTTATTATAACCACGGCAGGTGCATATATCCTATTCTGAATGAATACGTCTATCAGTTGATCTTCTGTAATATCATCACGTATTATAATATCGGCATTTGTTACATATTCTGATGAAATTGATTTTATAACTCCTTCATTTAGATGCGATAGTTTTATTGTAGAATTTATTGTAATGCCACCATGTCCCGTTCTTTTTATAACTACATCAGGTTTTTTTTGATTTAATCTGAGACCTGCTTTATACAGTTCTTCTGTCATTAAATCAAGATGGTTTTTGTGTTGTGCATCTATCATAAATAATATTAGATCAACGTTTCTTACCGCTGAAAGTATCTCTCTACCACGGCCTTTTCCAAGTGATGCGCCTGTTATTAGACCAGGTAAATCCAAGATTTGTATATTCGCCCCATTGTACTTCATCATGCCAGGGATAGCATCGAGGGTTGTGAACTCATAAGCCCCAACTCGACTTTTTGCGTCTGTTAATTGGTTCAAAAGGGTACTTTTACCGATGCTAGGAAAACCAATGAGCCCTACAGTTGCATCACCGGATTTCTTGACAGCAAAACCCTTTCCCTTGACACCTGCACTTTTTCTTTTCTCGACGTCCTCATGCAGTCTCGCAAGCTTTGCTTTTAACTTACCGATATGATGTTCAGTAGCCTTATTTTTCTGTGTGTTAAAAATTTCATCTTCTATGTTTTTTATTTGCTGATCAATTGATGAAGTGTCCATAATTTGAAAAATGATATATCTAGGGGTTTAATAAAAACAACTGTTACTTTTGTATGTGAGTACCTGTTTTTCCTTGCAGTGCACTCCATCCTTTTTCAACGTGGGAAATAATAACCTTTTTTCCACCGCATTCTAGAAATCGAATGGCGGCCAACACCTTTGGACCCATGCTCCCAAGTGGAAAATGACCATCTTTATAATATTTCTTTAAATCTTTCAACGTAATGTTGTCCAATGGCTTTTGATGAGGTGTGTTGTAATCAAGATATACCTTCTCGACGTTTGTAAGAATCATCAAAAGCTCTGCATCTATTGCTTCAGCAAGTCGCTCAGATGCAAGATCTTTATCAATTACTGCCTCTATGCCATTAAGTCCCCATCCTTCTTTTTCAAAAACAGGCATTCCTCCCCCACCTAATGCAATAACAATAATATCATCATCAAGCATTTTTTTAATGATTTCTCCTTCAACAATGGCCTTTGGATCGGGTGATGGAACAACGATTCTCCACCCCTTCGTTTGCTCTGTCATTTGATATCCATCGTTTCGAAGTTTTTCTGCATCGCTCTTTGAGTAATATGGTCCTATAGGTTTAGTAGGATTAGTCAAAGCAGGATCAGTCTCATCAACTAACGCCTGCGTAATTAATGCTACAACTAGTCGCTTAATGCCTGCTTTTTTTAAGGCATTTGCAAGGCATTGTTGAATCATATAGCCAATCATGCCTTGACTTTCGGCGACACAGATACCAAGTGGCATTGGTGGTGTTACATCTCGTGCAGTATTATTCTGAAGAAGTATTGCACCTACTTGAGGGCCATTACCGTGAGTTACAACAACATTCCAACCATCTTGTATCATTTCCACGATTGATGTGGAAACTTCTCTTGTATTATCAAACTGATCGTAGATATTGCCATCTTGGCCTTCCTTTACTAATGCATTTCCACCAAGGGCCACTATTGCTTTTTTCCTCATAGTAACAGGGGTGAAATGTATTGCCATATATAACCCTATTTCTATCATGAGAGTGCAGAGAATGGCAAATAAAAAGATAGTGGATTATTCAAAATTATAAGCACCCATAAGAGTATTTGTTGGTATGTGTCTGAGTGCTACATTGCCACTACAGTTAGTAATGGTGTCTCCCTCTCTGACTAATCCTGATGGGATCATTGCACTACCTGAACATATTTCGTGATCATCCCAACTCAAACCAGCCTCATGTATCTTTTGAACAATTATGGTTCTAGTATTTTTATCCATTGAGAAAAAAGCTGGAATTTCTGCCTTTTTCTTTTCATCAAAATAACCAAGAAGTAAAATAGCGAGAAATAAACAAAACAAACCAGTTAGAAAAAACTGAATATGATAACCCCAAATAGCAAGAAACCAAGTGATTATCCAAGCACCGCCAAACAACTTTTCAATTGGTGGTAGTTTACTCAGAAATTTGCCAATATCATCTATCATAATCCCATCTCCAAAATAGCAGCAATCTCTCCAGTAGTAGAAGAGGTCAATTTAATACCCATTATATCATCCCATCCAGTAATATTATAGTAAGAGAAATATCTTCCATATATAAAACATTAGTGGGATTATAAAATCAAGTGATATCATATTTTCCAAAGATATTAAAATACACATATCCATTGTGTCATTTGAAATATGTTTAAGGATAGAAGAGAGATTTTAGTAGCATCACTAAAAAAAGAGGGAAGAATCAAAACAGCAGAGGTGGAAAAAGCATTTTTAGAGGTACCAAGAGAAAAATTTGTTCCAGAGATGATAAAAAACCATGCATATGTCGATACGCCGCTTGAAATAGGAAACGGTCAAACAATTTCTGCACCTCACATGGTAGCAATAATGTGTGAAGCCCTTGATATTAAAAAAGGGCAGTCAATTCTGGAAATTGGGGCAGGTTCTGGATATCATGCAGCTATTGTATCAAAAATTGTCGGTGAGAAAGGGCACATCTATACAGTTGAACGATTCCCATCTCTTGCTGAGAGAGCAAAGAAAAACCTTGAAAATGCAGGTATAAAAAATGTTACAGTGGAAACAGGCGATGGATCGGAGGGGTTACCCCAGCATGCCCCATATGAGCGCATATATGTTACCTGCGCAGCTCCAGAAATACCAAAGCCTCTGGTGGAACAACTTAAAGATCTTGGGAAAATGCTTGTACCTGTGGGGCGATTAATATGCAATTTAGAATTGATAGAAAAGAAAGGAAATAAAGTTACTTCAGAAGATATATGTGGCTGTTCCTTTGTACCGCTAATAGGAAAACATGGATTTTAAAGTTTGTTTGCTATTAATTCAAATATTTGTTGGCTAACTACGTCACTATGTGTCAGGAAAATTATTGGGTAGTCTTGATGCGACATAAAACTTCGAAAAATGTTTCAGCATTTATCTTACTATTTGTGGCAAAATTGGCTGTTTGGATAGTTGTTTGGTTTTGATCGGGATAAAATTGATCTATAAACCACATGATAAAATTGAATATTATTGACAATAGATTGAAGAAGGAGGCCAATACTGTTCGCCAATTAGTTGGATCTCTTGATTTTAAATAAGCAATTAATAATGGAATTATAAAATCTGATAAAGAATCTGAGGATGCTGATTTAGATTTCCTTTTAACAGTTACTTGAACTGTATCGATATCTTTAGCCCCATCTTCATCTGTAACCGTTAATGTAGCTGTGTAAACACCTTCTTTACAATATATGAATGTTGCATTTTGATCTTTACTTTCTGCGCTTTGTACTATCGGTTTTGCACCAAAATTCCAATGGTAAGATAGCTTTTGTCCATCACAATCATATTCTTGTCCATTAAATTCTACTTTTAATGGTAGTTGCCCTTCAATTTTACTAGCTGAGGCGTAGGCATTAGGGGAACAATTTTTTATAACGTTTATTTCTAGAGTATCAATTCCAATTTGTCCATCATCGTCTGTCACAGTTAAATGTACCATGAACTTCCCAATTTCCTCATAGCTATGTTCTGGATTTTCTTTGTCAGATTTTGAACCATCACCGAAATCCCAATGGTAAGATGCTACATAACCATCATGATCATATCCAGAACCATCAAAACGGATTATAAGTGGAGCTTTTCCACAGGTTGAATCTGCAGTTGCTGAAGCAATTGGCGGACAATAATCTATGACATTTATTTCTAAGGTATCCGTCCCAATTTTTCCAAATTCGTCTTTCACAGTAAAATTTACAATGAATTTTCCTCTCCAATGGTAAGTATGATTTGAGTTCTGAGAATCTGAATATGAACCATCACCGAAATCCCAATGATAGGTAACCTTATCCTCATCAGGATCTAATGCAGAGCCATTGAAAAAAACTACAAATGGAGCTTTTCCACAGGTTGAATCTGCAGTTGCTGAAGCAATTGGCGGATAGTTTTCAGAAGATATTTGATATACTGCGACACTAACTACAGCGATTATGATTAATATAATTAGTATAAATGCCAATATTTTCCTATTCATCTTTTATCCCCCAACAAATTCTGAATATGTAATAGAATAAGCGATTATAAATTTTTTTAAATTTATCAAAATGTTATAAATTATTTATCATAATTGATTATTTTTTCTTAATAATGGTAACTAAAGACAATATTATTTATACCGTTGTAACCAAGGTTATTTTAGAGTTTATATTTTATGTCTCTAAGGAATTTCTTCCTCCAGGCAATATCTTCTTTGTTTTCAACTCCCTTTGGAATATATCCATCTACAACGCCCAGTATTCCCCGCCCTGTTTCATCACCTATTTTTGTCTCAGCTATAACAATCTTCGTTGGATTTGCTGTTGCGCAATATATAGAGCAAACTTCAGGAATATTTTTTATTGCATTTAACACATTTAATGGGAAGCAATCCGCCATGAATATGATAAAAGAATGCCCTGCACCAATACTTTTAGCGTTTTTCTCTGCCAGTTTTTTGAGACCTTGATTGTTTCCTTCAATACGTATCTTACATGCCCCACTCGCTTCACAGAATACTATGCCAAATTTAGCATTTGGGACAGAATTTGTCATTGTTTCATAAAGATCTTCCACGGATTTAATAAAATGAGTTTGCCCAAGTATGAAATTTGTTTCCGCGGGTTTTTCAATTTCTACTGTTTTTAAATCTATATCTCCCATAAGGATCTACCTCCAACAATTCAGAAATCAACGTTTTATAACAAACAAAGAAGTGTTATATAAACATTATATCAAAAAACGAGATATCTATGCCTCACTTTGCGTACCTTTTAGCATCTGTTTGAAAAGACTAAAACTAGCATACAAACCAAGGATGATCGAAATAGGCAACATTATGAACTCAATATGGGCCTCACCAAACGCATTTATCTGAGCGGCAAAAACATAACCATTAAAAAAATATGCCCATAAGAATGTGATATACAGTACGATACTATTTGACACAAGGCAGCCAAGACCAATACCACAGAGCAATACTTTTGAACGCTGTATGCACTATCACCTAACTAACACTATTTCCTTATTTTAAGTTTATAATGCTTGTTTGACACCTGTTATCGGAAAAATAGATTCAGAAGAAAGAATAAATCGGACGTCTAGAGGGGAATCAATTTTCATGTAACAAAAACGTTCTTTAGTTAGATGGTCAGTTTAAGTATATAACTTATGAACTGGGTGTGTGGTGATCCACTGCGGAACAACAAACACTTATGCATATTCACCAGCTATTTCAAAAGCCTTTTTCAATGCATCATTTGGACTAAAACTCCAGGAGGAAAAAGTTCCCTAGGTAAAACAACATCTAAAAAATTATTACCCGGCATATCTAATGGAAGTGTACCTTTACCATAGGGGCAATTGAATCTACATCACCCTATATCCACGACTATTTTTTAGAAGAATAATTGGAAATCCAAATATTTATTAGTTAAAAGTGCATTTGGAATTTAGGATAATTACTGCATCCTAAAAACTTACCATATTTCCCATTTCTTACCAGTAATACACCACCACATCGCAACGTTATTGTTGATATGATTTTTATTGATGTTTTATAAACAGTAAATTTTGCTTTGTGAATTAAAAATCTAACAAAAAACACTAAAAACAAAGTGAGCTTACAAGCTGTGTGCCAAAGAGGATTTTCTATTTCATAATAGTGCTATCTGCAATTTTGATGTGGTCTTTCTCGTTTCCACTCATCAAAATAGCTTTAGACAACGATATTCCACCAATCACTCTTGCGGCATTGAGAACTATTATTTTTATTCCGATACTAGCCTTCCTTTTAATAAAAAATGGGAAAAATTGTATACCATCTACTAGATATGATTTGTTGATTTTAATTGGTATAGGAATATTTGCTATCATTTTACCTGGTATTTTGCAGAACGTTGGGATGATGTATACTACTGCATCGGTAAGTAGCATAATACAATCTTCTGGTCCAATATTTACTATAGTACTCGCCCTTTTTATTCGTGGGGAATCTACAGATATAAAGTAAATTGTAGGTGCATTTATTGCATTAATAAGTACAATATTTTTAGTGACAAGCATAAACGGAGATTTTTCTCTCATGGGAACAGCAGTTTATGGAAACTCCTTAATTCTACTTTCAAGCATATCCTACGCTATTTCCAGCGTTATAACGAAAAAAGGCCTTGGAAGTATAAAACCTCTCCAGATGCTAGGATTTAGTACACTCATAGGTTTTATAGCGTTAAGTATAACCTCGATTCTAGAGGAGCCTCTAGATATTATCAATAATCTTTCAACTGAAACATGGGTTGTATTATTACTATTAACTCTTTTCCCAAGTTTTATAGCAATATTACTTTGGTATGAAGCCTTGGCAAATGCAGAAATCTCGCGTCTCATAGTATTTGTGTATTTAATGCCAGTTTTTGCCGTCATATTTTCTTATATTCTTCTAGGAGAAATAATATCTATACAAACTATGGTATTTGCTGCCCTAATAATAAGTGGTGTGGCCTTAGCACAAAAGGATACACTTAGGTTATAAAATCTACCGTTATCATAAACGAAAAGTTCTCATCTTCACATTTTGTCATATTCTACCTACCTTCAAATCTACAATTTCATTCCACCCTTTTCATCTTTCATGAATATCATCCATAATCCTACAATAAATAAAATCACTCCCATTATTGTTGTTATCATACATGTTTTCGTGTATCTCATTCCAAAAAGGGACATTATAGTCCCTATTGTGAGGATGACTGTTCCTATGCGTGCTTTACTCATGTTTTTGATTAATCCTATAAGTTTTCTAATCCTATGTTTATGTTTCAGTTGAAAGATTATTGATAATATCTAGAGGCTCCTCTAGAATCGAGGTTATACTTAACGCTATAAAACCT
>JAUWWG010000026.1 GCA_030616985.1 Thermoplasmatota archaeon | reverse complement strand
TTACACCTACTTTATGTATCGCTAATTTTAGGCTAATCATAACTCTATTTAAAGAATCGGTTAGATTATTTATCTCAAATATCTCACTTTTTCCAATTTTAATATCAAGATTTCCCTTGCTTATCTCATCAATATTTTTTGTTAATTTTTCTAAAGGTGTAGAGATAAAATAAGACATAAATAGCGAAACAAAAAATGTAACTGCAACAATAAGCCCAAGAAATGCTGTTGCAAATTCAAAACCCTGTAAACCACCAATTATGCTAATGGGTATCATAGAAATAGCAAGGCATGTTATTGTTATTAATGATCTCAATCTCATTTTTTCCACCTTAAATTTCCTTTTTCAATGTCTCATTATCTAACTTATAATTTTCTTCTTTAATAGGTTCATCACCAAAAATTTTCCCAACATTTATCTTAAATTTCTCTGCATCTGTATTTCTTAATATATTTAGTTTCTCTAATGAATCAATATACTCGAATATCTCGTCCTTTCCTGTCGCGCTCCTGTCTTTTAAATCATTAAATTCCGTATTTCCCATCGGTCCTAGTAATACAATAAATTCCTCTTTTAATTCATTTTCTATTTTGATCTTTGGTGAAAAGAGCACCCTTATCGACTCAATCTTTTCCACAGGTCTAAGTGGAACTGTAAAATAAAAAGTACTACCTTTACTCAAACTGCTCTCGACCCACATCTCTCCTTTTTGCGATTCAACTACTCCTTTGCAAATTGCAAGGCCCAAGCCCGTTCCATCATGTTCCCTGAAAAGTGTCTCTTCAACTTGAAAAAATGGTTCAAAAACTCTTATTTCATCTTTTGGGGACATACCCACACCATAATCTTTAACGCCGAACAAAATATGATCTTTTTTCACGGAAGTATTAATTTCAATTTTACTACCATTTTTAGAAAATTTTATAGCATTATGTACCAAGTTTCTTAAAACCTGACTAACACGGTCTGGATCAACCTGGATCATTGGTAGTTCACCGGTGTTTATTATGAGTTTTATGTTTTTTCCTTTGGCAAAACCCTCCATTAAACTAACTGTTTCTTTAACTGTTTCTACCATGTTAGTTTTTTTGAAAACAAATCTTAATCTAGCAGCTTCTATTCTTGAGATTTCTAAAAAATCTTCTATTATTTTATTTAATCGTTCGGTGTTTTTAAGAACGATATCTAAGCTTTCTCTTTGTTTGTCCGAAAGTTTTCCAAAGTATTGCTGTTGCAACATCTGTAATTGTGCCTTCAGAGGGGTCATCGGTGTTCTAAGTTCATGAGAGGTCATACTTAGGAACTCTGATTTAGCCTTATCTAGCTGTTGGCGCTCTTCTTCCATCTTACCCAATGCAATGACACTCTTATTAAAAGCACGACTCAATTGCTCTATCTCATCATTTGTTTGGATATCTGTCCGAACGTTAAAATTTCCTTTTTCCAGTTCCAGTGTCGCTTCATATAATTTACCTATTGGTTTTGAAATTGATCGTGAAACAAAAAATCCTACTATCCCTGCATCTACAGCGATTAAAGCCGATATTATTACAGCAGCTGTGTCAAGTAAAATTCTTTTTTCAGCAAAAACCTCTGGGTTTTGAGGCAGAATAGAAAGTGAAATTGAATAGAAATAATAAATGCCTATTGCTGGAGCGATTATTCCAACCATTAAAAAAAGCAATGTTATCTTTCTGTTTATCCTACTGAATAATAACTTTTTAAGATTAAATGATTCCTTATTCAAATAATGCACCTATCAATGATTGATAATTATAATGCGATAAATTTAAAAAACAAGCATTAACATTAAAATCAATTATTTCCAAACCATGTTTTCCCATCTGCAATATCCCATCCTGAATATATGCCAGGTTTAATAAAGTTCGTTATACTTATCAATATTTCAATACCGTAATAGATTTTTATCTATAAAGTTTTATATCTAACTAACCGTATATGCAACGCTATTAATCTTATAAGGATCATCTGTCCCTTCTAAAATCCTGATTTCAAGGAAAAATACCAGGTTCTGAGAATATGGTTTTTTTTCATTTTGACATTTTTACTCGCAATGCTTATATACCATAGTTTACAAGGTACAACATATCATGGAAGCAAAATCACAAAATCAAACTAAAAAAATAATGATTGTAGACGACAATCCTGATATTTTAAATAGCCTACAGACACTGTTTAAAATGAGAGACTTCGAAGTTGTCACAGTAGACAATGGACGGAAATGCCTACAAGAATTGGAAAAGGGTTTTAAAGGGATAATAATCCTAGATATCATTATGCCTGTCATGGACGGGATAGAGACTATAAAAAATATGATTATTGAAGGATTTATCGAAGGTAATACCATAATTGTGCTTACAGCAAAAAAGTTTCAAGGCGAAGAGTTCGACGAAATATACCACCATATTTATGAATATGTACAAAAACCATTTGATATTAATAAACTTATAACTACTGTTGAAAAAATCGGAAAAGAGAAAATGAAAGAATCGTTTTGCCATGAAAATCGATAGATCTTTTTCATCATCATGGGTACTCCAAAGAGTCACGAGAATTTTTTTTCAATATCAATCCTCCGCTATAAACACTTATATGGTATAATTTCCCTGTTAGATTAAAAATGGGAAGAAAAAACTTGGGCAAAAAGACCTTACTTACCAAAGGAATTTTCTTAATCGTAACAGTTTTGCACGACTGGCGGAACATCATTTTTTCAACTGGAAATATAGAAAAGGAAAATCGTTTCTTCAGAAAATAGTTTTGCTACCAAAAAATAGACGGTCAATAATCCCAGAGGCTTTTTGTTACCATAATAATTTTATATCCTTATGTGTTTCTTAAACGTAACATCTACAATTAGATTCGGAAAGATTAATGTATTAAATTTCCATGATTTGGGTTTCAAGATGTATCTGTGTTAAAAAAAGAGGCGGAATGAGAATGAAGAAAATTATGGTAGTGGACAATGACGTTGACCATACACAGACCGTTAAACAGATTTTAGACGGGGCAGATGATCCTTATGAGGTTATATGTGCTGGTAGCGGTATAGATTGCCTTAAATTATTGAGAAAAATCGAGTTAAAAAATGAAGAGATTCCTGATTTAATTTTGTTGGACATCATGATGCCGAAAATGAATGGTTGGGAGATTTTTAAAAAGTTAAAAGAAAATTCAACATGGAAAAATATCCCTGTAGTTTTTCTAACTGCAAGAACAGATGAGTTTGCTGAGAAGGCTGGTAGTTTTTTAGCTGTAGATTATATTAAAAAACCTTATGACGTGGAAGACTTAAAGAAAAAAATCGATAAGATTTTGGAGAAGAGTAACCCTGAAAACCTTTAACTATCAATAGTTGATATATTCTGCCGGTACAAAATTGTCCAATCAAAAAAAAATTTCTTATAACTGAATTGGAGCAAGTAGAAATAAGATAACCAGAAATTCAGTCAATAGAAAGACCACGATTACCAGTATACATATCAGGAACATTATATTGATCCCCATAAGTCCAGTCAGATCTCCAATCCCTACCAATCGGTAATCATATTGATTGTATTCAATTTGGTTGATATATGAGACGTTGTACAAAAAATACTTATTATTAGTTCCAATTCTATTTTTAGGTGATATTTACCTATGGTGGTAATATAAAAGTTGATATTGTTGGTGGCAGCATCAGTGGTCTAAGCACTGCAATTTCACTTAAAGAGCATAACGAATCAATAACTGTTATAGTTCACGAGAAACATAAAAAAATTGGATATAACCATGAAGGGAGACGATGCGGTGAGGCGCATTCGGTTGAATCTGAATGGAAAAAATGGAGACCAGAAAAAAAGAGTTATTTTAATGAAATTACCAAAGGCGAGGTAATTATCGGTAGTAAAAAACGTGTTTATCATAGAGAACCTGGCGTTGGATATGTACTTAACAGACAGGAATTCATATGTCAACTTGCTGGAAAAACAGAAAAACTAGGCGTTATAATTCAAACAGATGATAAGATAAAAACAATAAATGACCTTGATGGCAAATTCATTGTTGACGCATCTGGATGTCCCAGTACAGTTAAAAGAGAGCTAGACATAAACAGAGGGATCAAAGGCGTTACTTATCAGCAGACTCTAGAGGATTCGAACTATTTTATTTCTGATACTTTGAAAGTTATTTACACGGGTAACTTTGGTTATTATTGGATATTCCCACGCGACCCAAAGAAAAAAGAGATTAACATAGGGATCGGTTTTAGTGGAAATTTTGGTTATAATTTAAAGAATATGTTAGAAAAATTCAAAGAAGGGCGAAAAATTGAAGGTAAGGTAAATTATGTAGCCGGTGGACTAATACCAGTCGGCCTACAACGACCGTTAATACATAATAATATTTTATTTGTTGGAGATGCAGGTGTTGGAACGTTTCCATTTACTGGACAAGGGATCTACCGTGCCCTCATAAGCGGCAATGTAGCTGGAAAATGTATAGCTAGAGGATATCCCAAAAAATATCCACACATAATAAACCAGAAATTTATCAAATGGGATCTAATTGGTAAAACATTCATAAGAGCGAATTACATATTTAGAAGAATCAATCCAAAACTGGTTTTAGCATCATTAAACTACTTTACAGACGTTAGTAATATGATCCGCTGATAATGATCCTTACTAAAATCTTACTTTTCTAACTGAAACGCAGGATCCAAGTTTAAAAAATAATTTATTGGACCGATGTTTTTTACCTATTGGTAATCTCATCGATCCTTCTCTTTAATTCCACGATTTCAAAAGGCTTTTCAATATAATCATCACCCAAAAAGCCGCCAGCATTTTTAGCAACTCTATCTGTTCTTGCAGTTAGAAAAACTACAGGTATTTTTCCCCACGATGCATTTCCCTTCAATTTGTCGAAAGTTTCCCAACCGCTCATCTCAGGCATCATGATATCCAACAATATGAGATCAGGAGTCTCAGTTTTTAAAAGTTCAAGACATTTTTCGCCACTTTCTGCACCTATGATTTTATAATCACCCGCAACAACTTCCAATCCACTTTTGATGGAAAGAATTATATCCGGATTGTCATCCACTATCATAATCTTTTTAACCATTCCTATCTCCTCAAACATTGTATGCAGTATGTATTTAACTATTTTTTTATAAAAAGGAGTATTATTGCAAAATAGAAATTACCACCAGTTTCGGGAGCTCATCTGGAAAATATGATCCATAGAAATTTCACTGATTTTTTCGACGATGTGCTCAAATCTATCTGGAATGTTTATGTCAAAATTACCAAGTGAAGAACCTTTGCTGTTGATCAGATTGAGTTCTCCAGAACTACCCAAAAACTCTCCAGTATCACCCATCATATTAGTTAAATCTGTAGAAACACCTAGGTCGTCAACATTACGTTGTAGCTGTTTATCCAGTAAATCTGATATAAACGTCGATCTATCATCCAAATTATTCTGCTGATCGAATCTATCCATCATTTCAGATGGTATTTCTAGAAATGCAGTTTTCTTTTCCATATACCCTCATAACTCTGGCGTCTATATTAATTTTTAGTTTTAATTGAGAAAAAACTTGTGTAATCTTCTAATAGCATGGAGCTTATCTTTGTCACCTACTTTTGCCCGCTCTATACCCAATCTAATTATCTCCGTGGATTCATCCATAGCCTTTCTATCTACGGGAAAAGGTACGCCATCTTTGCCACCAACTGCAAAGCTATACTTAACAGGATCAGACCACGAGGGTTTATCACCATAGATAAGATCGGATATCAATGCAAGGGCTCTAACAGTATTTGATCCGACTCCCTTCATTGCAATGAATTCTTCATAATTTTTTGGTTGAAAATCATATATCTCCCTCATTTTATTCCAATTTACGCTTCTGGGCATATTCAGACATTCAACAGATTCATGTTTCTGTTCGGGTAAACCCCAATTATACAATGTCCTCTGACTATGATGTCTTATTAACTCAGCCCAATCTCTTCTAATATGTCTAGGGTTGTCATTTACAAGATCAATACATGTTTTTTGATTAGATTCACTTTCTTTAGCGGTCATATCTAATACAAATTCCCAGCATTTTTCCCCCATTATTGCATTATTTGGTTCACGGACAAAACTATCTACATGCTCAGAAAGCCAATGATACCGTCGAGCATAATTAGTCTCAGAATTCATCCCTTGCTGAATAACACCCCATAAACCATCTTCAGAGAATAAAAAAACATGATGATACAAATCATGCCCATCTTGTATAGCCGTATTATCAATCTTTGCAGCAATTCGACTGGAGTATTTTAATTTCTCTATTTTAGCTGTTGAAAAATTATAAAGTTCTCCATTTTCTTCGATTTGCTGAAGTGTTTTTCTTGATGCTTTACCTTTACCACCAGCTATCGTAAAACCATATTCTTGAGGACGGATGGCTTCTTTTAGAGCTCCACAGGTGACAGTAGTAGTACCGCTAGAATGCCAATCAAATCCCAAAACACAAGAAAGAGATTGAAACCAAAACGGGTCAGAAATCCTTCGGATGAATTCATCTTTACCATACTCGTATGACATCACTTCAATGATGCCTCTTGATAGTAGTACCATTCTTTTGAATAACCATTTTGGTGCTTTACCACCGTGTAATGGAAGATTTGCAACACCTGTTTTTGGCATATTTGCAGATATCTAGTGAGATAACTGGATATAATATCTTCTAGGAGGTAAGTAAAAGTATTCTGTAGCTTTGAGGGTATGTTAAAAACGTTTTGAATACTTTTAATGACCTCTGTTTTACATATATAAACCAAAACAACCTTCATAGAATTAGAATGACGTGAGATACGGGGGACATGCCAGCATCCCCTACGAGCTGGCATTTCTGCCAATATTAAAATTATGAGATTTACTCCATTCCTTCCATCCCATCCTCCTTCATTTCTTATAACTCATCTGAAACCGCACCATATGACAGTCTTTTTTAATGACACAACATATATTGATGCTGGAAAATGAAACGACAACTAGCATCATTTGATATCTATATGATAGTATCAGAGCTACAAGAGCTACTGGGAAGTTACATAGATAAAACATATCAACTTACTCGTGACGAGTTATTAATTAGAGTTAATAATAGAAAAATCAAACAAAAAGAATCCATATTTGTCAGAAATGGCGAACTGATATGCACCACACAAAAAAAGTTTGAAACACCTTTGAAACCCACAACATTTGCCATGACTCTTCGCAAGTACATACTAAACGGGAGAATTACAGCGATAACACAACATGAATTTGATAGAATAATTAATCTGAAAATAAGCAAGAAAGAAGGAGAGTACACCCTCATAATCGAGTTTTTCTCAGATGGAAATATAATCCTTGTAAACCCTGATGGAAAAATAATACTGCCCTTAATCAAGAAACATTGGGCACATCGTACAATAAAATCTGGTAGTGCTTATATGCCACCCCCCGCCCAAATAAATCCTTTTAATTTATCTAAGGATGAATTCACAGATTTGCTAAAAAAAAGTGAAGCAGATTTGGTAAGAACACTGGCCGTAAATGTCAATCTAAGTGGAACATATGCCGAAGAAATATGCAAAAGATCTGGCATCGAGAGGAATACTAAAATTGATAAGCTGACCGAGCGCGACATCGAAAAAGTTTTTATTGAATTGTCAAACTTTTTAGAGTTATTCAAAAACAAAGAATTTCAACCAGTTTTAGTTAAAAAAGACGGTAAACCTATAGATATCTTACCGTTCGAATTTAAAAGCTATGAAAATGTGGATTTTGAGCAAATAGGTAGATTTACTAAAAACCTGCAAGAATTTATAAGCATTAAGAAAAAGACAAAAAAACAAGAGGAGAGTAATGCCGAGAAAAAACTTGGAAAATTAAATAGACAACTCTTACAGCAACAGGGGGCTGTTGACGAGTTGGGCGAAAAAATAAAACAAAAAAAAATAGAGGGAGAACTTATTTATCTAAACTTTAAACAATGTGAAAATCTGTTAAATGAAATAACCGAGGTTTTAGAGTATAAGGACAAAAAAGAAAAAATTGAAAAAATCAATGAGCAGGAATTGGTAAAAGAATTTGATCCACTGTCAAATATGCTTGTTGTCCATCTCCCAGATACCAAAGAAAATATCTCTGAGGTGAAGCTTGATTTCAGAAAAAGTGTTGCCGAGAATGCGGAGAAGGCATACAATGACAGTAAAAAATATCGCAACAAGTTGGCTGGCGCACGGGACTCAATTGAGAAAACAAAAAGCCTGATAGAATATGCTAAAAAGAAAGTTGTTGAAGAAAAAGAGAAAAAGAAGAAAGTGGCAACTGGCAAAACTTTTTGGTTTGAAAGTTTTCGATGGTTCATTTCTAGTGATGGTAACATTGTCGTAGGTGGAAAGGATATCAAGAGCAACGACAAAGTTGTAAAAAAATATCTAAAGGATGGCGATAGATATGCTCACGCCGATATACATGGTGCTTCAAGTTGTATAGTGAAGAGAAAAGATATAGATAATAAAGATCTTCCAATATCTGAAAAAACTCTAGAAGAGACTTGCATTTTTTCAGCTTGTCATTCCAAAGCGTGGAAACAGTTTACCGAGGCTCAAGCATATTGGGTTCTCCCTGAACAGGTAAGTAAGACCCCCCAGAGTGGAGAATTCGTTCCAAAAGGCGCATTTATTATTCGTGGAAAAAGAAACTACTATAGATGTAAACTAGAATTTGCCG
Source organism: Thermoplasmatota archaeon (assembly GCA_030616985.1). Taxonomy (GTDB): domain Archaea; phylum Thermoplasmatota; class E2; order DHVEG-1; family DHVEG-1; genus JAUWWG01. The sequence continues at coordinate 14,126 of JAUWWG010000026.1, read as the reverse complement.
TTGGAGAAATAATGGTTGGTGAAACAAGAAAGATCATGGGCGGCCCTGTTGAGGCTGTGAAAAAAAGAGCTAGTAAATATATAGTTTTGATTCCAGGCGATATGAAGAAGAATGTTATTGCACACAAACTAGCAAAAGCGCTTGACGCCCTTGTTGATCAGGTAGATAGGGTTCTTCCAGCAGGTGGTGTAAATATTGTTGAAACAGTGGGTTTTGAACTAAGCATGAGAAAGGAGTAATATATGAAAGTGATTTTTAAGGATCTTAACCACGGTGAGATAAAACTAATGCCTGAGAATCTTGACGATATATGGCACCTATATAACATCATCGATGAAGAAGATATAGTTCGAGGCCTCACTTACAGAACTGAAGAAGGACAAGACGATAAAATCCGATCTAAAAAATCCGAAAAGAGACGTATGAAACTTGGAATCAGAGTAAAAGAGGTAAAATTTCATGAGTTTTCAGATCGTCTGCGCATACATGGAATTATAGAAGAAGGACCTCAAGATCTTGGATCATTTCACACCTTAAACATTAACGCCGATGCCATGGATAAGATTTCCATCGTAAAAAAAGAATGGAAGCATTACCAACTGGATCGAATAGACGAGGCGGTTAAACTTCGTAACCAATCCATATTAACATTCATATCACTAGATGAAGACACGGCCACTATTGTGATTTTAAGACAGAGTGGCATCCAATGGATCGCAGATATTGATTCCAAACGTTCAGGTAAAATGTATGAAAGCAAAGATACCGAGAAAGAGTATTTTGGCGAGATCATTTCAATTATAAGAACGAATAAAGACAAGGATGCGCCTCTCGTTATAGTTGGGCCTGGTTTTACCAGGGAACATTTTGTGAAATATGGAAAAAGCAGAGAACCCGCTCTTTTCGATAACTGTCTTGCCCATGGAACTGGTAATGCAAATATGAATGGCGTTCAGGAGGCGATAAAATCAGGCATAGTAGAAAATATTACAAAAGAAAACAGGGTGATATTTGAAACAAAACTAATTGAAAAGCTTTTTGAAGAGATAAAAAAGGACGGTTTGGCAACATATGGAGAACAAGAAGTAAACAGGGCTTTGAACAATGGAGCAGTAGGGAGACTACTCATATCAGATGTGTTAGTCCGTGCCAAGAAGGGAGAGGATCTGCTCAGAATTGCAAAACAAAACAATAGTGAGTTTACTATCATAAATACAATGCACGAAGTAGGAAAAAAATTTGAAGGTATAGGGGGTATTGGTGCCCTATTACGTTTCAAGATATAGATTTCGGAAAGTTTATATCATTCCTCGTCCGTAGCAGAGGTTTTTATAAAATTCGCCGCAAGCACCGTTATAGTCGCCACCTAGTCCAGTTGGAGGAACATCATCGTCGTCATTATTGTCTTCTTCTGGTTCCTCCATATTAAAAACGTAGTAAGTATATGTAATCTTTAAATCAAAATCATTTCCCTTGTCTCGTAAAAAACGAAAAAATTTAAGTGGGCGTATGCCGAATTTTTCACCAGTTTGCACATTAACCGTAACATCAAAGGATGCACCATTTTCATTGGGGAACATTTCCTTAACTCTTTCCTCAGCTTCATCTGAAGTTTCTGCCACCACATAATCATCTGAGGGTCTACCATTCACGTTGAATGAGAATGTCAGGTTACCACCCTCAGTATTTCCATCTGTTTTGGATTCGCCACCTTGCTTCGTAATTTCCGCAGTTAAAGTATCCGCCCCTTTGGTTATCAAAAGACCTGAAGTATAATCATCCTCCCAGTCCAGACGAAACTCAACATTTGTTAAAACACTCCAAGCTGAAGCAGAGATTGTTTCAGATTCACTGTATTCTTTTTTAGCTACTCCATTTATGATTGGTTTCTCCATCGTCACTTCCATCCAAGTGACATCAAATGTCTTTTCTTCAGGTGGTACATACAACTCAATATTATCCGTATCGGCTGATGTATAGAAAGCAATTCCTATTGCCGCAACTATTAATATTACGACCCCTACTATTAATATCAACTTGTCATTTTTTTTCAAGTTCATACATTCACCCTTATTTTTATAAGATACATTCTATTTTTCTATAATTATAAGTATGTTTAATCCTTTATTAAGTTTTTTCATTCTTAGTAGATACCTATAATAGTATAGTATAGCGAATAAGCATGACCCTTTATTAAATTTTTTATTTTATATAATTTTATTAGTAGCAATATTTTATATCCATTTTTCGTTTGATTTTACCAACAAAGATTTTTGAAAAACATTAAAAGTACTGGATAAATCTACTTAAGAAGGGATGTCATTTCTTACGCGCATCATTTACTATGGGAATACTGGTACCACATTTTGTACATTTGCCATCTTCAATACCATTTAAAGTAACAGAATAACCACATCGCTCAACACAAATATTCCCACAGTTTGGACATATAGTATTCTCATATTCTCCCTGAGGGACATTCCCCAAATAAGGATAAAAAATACCAGTTTCTTTTGCAATATCATATATTCTTAGCATTGTTTCAATAGGAGTCATTGGAACATCAGTCATCCTATAATCAGGATGAAAACGTGAAAAATGCACAGGTGTACTACTACCCAGTTTATCAACAACCCACCTGCAAAACTGTCTTACTTCATCAACAGAATCATTATAACCAGGTATAACAAGATAAGTCACCTCTAAATGTATGCCCAATTCTATAGCAAGTTCACATGTCTTAAGTACTGGATCTAAACGTGCCTTGCACACTTTTTTATAAAAATCATCATCAAACGCCTTAACGTCAACATTAATTGCATCTAAGAAAGGAGAAATCTCCCTCAAAGGATCTTCATTAATGTATCCATTGCTGACGTAAACCGTATATAAGCCTGCTTTTTTCGCTAGTTTTGCAGAATCAAAAGAAAACTCATGCCAAATAGTCGGCTCATTGTATGTCCAAGCAATCCCTTGACAGGTCTGTTCTCGGGCAAGTTCAATGGTTTGATCTGGCACAACATTTCTAAGGTGTGAATAATCCGGCATCGCTGCAGAAATACTGGAATTTTGACAATGCTTGCATTTAAAATTGCATCCAACAGTCCCAAGTGAAAACACATTTGTACCAGGATAAAAGTGATACAATGGCTTCTTTTCTATGGGATCTGCAGCCATGGATGAACAGGAGCCATATATTAGCGTGTATAATTTCCCATCTTCATTTTTACGTACCCTGCATATTCCAAGCATCCCCACATCTATTTCACAGTTATGAGAACAAAGAGTACATTGAACTTTTTTATCTCCAACCTTCTTCCAAAACCGGGCATCTTTCTTCATTACAAAATTTTAATACAAAACATGGGTTTATTAATCTTATCACCCAAGCAACATCCCCTTCATGCTACGCAACAGACCACTACGAGGATATTGATCATTAATCTGCGGCTCCATATTTTTAAAATCCTCAAACTCATCGCCTGTTTTCAACATATGGCGAGCGTAATAAAACGCCTCCTCAACAGAAACTTTTCCATCCTTGAAAAATTTAAATTTTGTTGGTCTACCAAAATCCATGATCCCTGGTCTAAAACCATCAGCATCCCCAGTTGTAAGACCTTCAAACCAGAGAAGAGAAAACAGTGGCCCCTTTGTAGTACTTGCATACCCCGATCTAAATTTACTAGCACCGGACATTACAACTCTGCCAGAATCTGGAATACCTGACCGCAATAGGAAAAATGTTGGGAAATTATATATTGTCTTATCAGCAAAACCGCCACTGAAACAAGCATCAACGATGACACATGTCTTCTGTGATTTTAAACCAGATAAAAGATCACCAAATTCATCATCTGTAATTGTGTCATCCCATAGGAAAACTGAGCTGCTTTCCAGAAATTTACCACCAGTTAAAAGATCATTCTCGTCACCGTGACCATGACCAAAAAACCAAATGAAAACCTCACTATCGCCAAATTTGTTCGCCTCTTCAACCATATATTCGATACTTGTCTCTACGTTTTTTATTGTGGCCCCACCATAAGTTATATCATACTTGTGATTTCGCTCCTGCAAGGTTTCCACACGAGCACCATAGCCATTATCCATACGTATCCACCCATCATCAAAAAGGATAATCATATTAGACGTCGAGTACCCACACTCTTCTATAAGATGTGCAGCCATATCCTCTGCCAAATTCAATCCGCCATTCCCAAGCTTACTCTCATTACTTTCTGGGAAATTAGCAGCTGCAATAAAAATCGCCCATTTGTGGTCACCAGATTCCATGGCGTCTGGGTTATCTATAACTATATTTATCTCCTCAACTTCTGAGTAATCAATGCCATCCCAAGAACGCACGCGTATGCTATAAGTGCCATCGTCAATCTCGTAGGCCCTCCAATCATAACTCCACTTTATAGTACCTTCAGCATCGTCCCACTCGCCATCATTAACCATAACCTCTACTCTTTTTATTGCATCTTTGCTATCTGGATCAGAAGCCACACCACTTATCATAACTAGGCCGGAAACGATCATTCTATCATGAGGATAGGTTATCTCAACTAAGGGTTTTTCATTACCACTTTCTTCTTCAATGCATCCAGAAAACAACGACAATGTCACTGAAACAAATATTAACAATACAATGACATTTTTATCCATGGTATACCATCCACAATATCTCTTGTTTCTACTTTAAAAACCTTATTGAACAAACCTTATCATAAAAATGTTAAAAAATAATCACATTAGTTTGACAAAATCCCTCATCTAAAATGCTCGTAACCCTCGTTTGGCAATATTTTTTTAACACTACCATCTATAATGCATACCTCATTACCTTTTGTAACCTGTCCAATATTTGTAAGATGGCTGCCTGTTTTTTCTACGCTTCTTTGCATCTTTTCGAATTCACTAGGAGGAATGGTTAATAAAAGTTCATAGTCGCCCCCAAAATGAAGACAATATTTGTAAACATCTAGATTTTCATCTTCTCTAGCAAGTTTAAGCAACATCCGCGATAATGGGATTTTTTCCTTCTCTATTTCAAAACCGACATTATTTAACTCCTGCAACTGGTAAAGTGATGAAGACAGTCCATCTGAGATATCCATACATGAACTTACAACTTTTTCTCTAGCCAGAGTTATTCCCTCATTTATTCTTGGCTTTGGCTCCAACAAGCCCTTTAAAATTTCATCGTTTTCTATATTGGATTGAATTGCATAATATCCTGCGCCGGCCTTACCAAGCGTCCCTGTAATAGCTACAATATCTCCTGGTTTTGTCCCCTTACGACTCATGAACTCATCCTTTTTTACAGTGCCAAACACGGTTCCACAGATAGTTACACTTGGATTTTCTTTAGTATCTCCTCCAATTATCGACGTGTCATATGTAGTTGCACACACATTTGCACCTCTTGTCAACTCCTCAAGGAATGAGTCAGAAGTATCTCCAGGTAAACCCAATGATAAAACCAACCCTAAGGGTTTTCCCCCTTTGGCAGCTATGTCGCTAAGATTGATCGCAACAACAAACCATCCAATCTGCCATGGCGTCATTATTTCAGGAACATGAGTTTTTTTGGAAATCATGTCTGTAGAGATGAGTAAATATTCTTCCCCAAAATCTAAAGCAGCGCAGTCATCGCCAATTCCAACTGCCTCATCTCCCCTAGATAAAATATTTGAAATAAGACGTATGGCTTTTCGCTCCCCCAGATCTGAAAGTTTTTTCACAATAATCTGCAAGGGCAGTTCCATTCAAAAAGTTTATCACAACATTCATGATTTCGCAAGTAGAAAACGGGGCGATACTTTGAAGAAGATGACATATGCAGAAAGTGGAGTTGACATTGAGAAGGAAGAACGGGCAATAAAAGGAATTCTTTCAAGTATCAAATCGCAGAGAAAGGGAGTTGGTAAACCCCTTGGTGGGCATTATGCAGGAATGATAGAATTTGGTGAATATGCACTTGTGTTGTGTACTGATGGTGTCGGAAGTAAAGTAGAAATTGCATCTGAACTTAAAAAATGGGACACCGTCGGTATTGATTGTATTGCAATGAACGTAAATGATGCCATATGTGTAGGAGCAGAGCCTCTTGCATTTGTTGATTACTTAGCAATAGATGACCCAAAGCCAGAGATAACAAAAGAAATTGGAAAAGGCCTTGCAAAAGGTGCAGAAATATCCAACATTTCAATTATTGGTGGAGAGACAGCATCACTTCCTGAAATTATTAACGGTTTTGATCTTGCAGGAACCTGTCTTGCTTATGTAAAAAAGAGTGATATTGTTACTGGTGAAAAGATAGCTCCTGACGACATTATTATCGGACTAGAGAGTAGCGGCATCCACTCTAATGGATATACACTTGCAAGAAAAGTTATAGAATTTTCTAACCTATCCTATAAAGATAAATTTCCTGATGGGTTTTATCCAGATAAAACAATTGGTGAAGTTTTACTTACACCAACGAGGATATATGTAAAGGAAATAGTGAAACTGCTGAAAGAAGTAGAAGTTCATGGTTTGGCACATATAACCGGCGGAGGATTGCGAAATCTTCCAAGATTAAACAAAAACATAAAGTTCGTTATCGAAGATCCTTTTGAACCGCAGCCTATCTTTACTTTCCTTCAAAAACAGGGCAACATAGACGACAAAGAAATGTATCAAACGTTTAATATGGGAATGGGATTTGCTGTGATTGTGTCGGAGAAAGACGTTGATAATACCTTTAAGATTCTCAACAAATATGCTTCTGTTGAGATCAAAGTTGTTGGGAGGATTGCGGAAGGAAGCGGTGTTGAAGTTCCCAAACTAGGATTGAACTATTGACCATTTATAGATATACTATTGATGAGGAATTTCAGAGGGATGAAAAATGCCCTTGGTATCTCTATTCATACTGTAAACAACCAGACTGATAAAGAAGACTATAAGCCTATGTGGTTGACTGTGACTGAGACCAGGGAAGTAAAACAATTGATTCGTGGTCTGGTTGTTGTTTTGAATAAGATGACTGAAAAGGATGAGCGATATGTTCTTGATAGGTTGAAGCCGAAAACCAAAAACAGTGTCTTTATTGAATCATTTATGCGTAATGGAAAAATGGTTAGAGGGTTTTATAGACGTAAAAAGAAGGAAAAAAAGAAATTTAAACATTCCTAAAGATGACATGTAATCGCTTCGAAAAAGCATTCGAAACTATTCGAAGATTCATTCGAAGAATAGTTTGAATCTGTTCGAAAACGGTATGTGTTTCAAATGGTTTTCCTTCTATTGCTTCATTATTTCAAGTTAACGTGAAAGTGAAAATGCTCAGGTAGTTTTCTCATTAACATCCTAAACGTGATGTTGATACCGAATAGTTCTTTTGCTTTGCTCTGCATATCATACAGAACTTCATGTGGAGGGTTTGCACCATGTTGTTTCCAGACGACCATGGGTATCTTGCATGTATCACATTCAAGTATCACAAACTCGTTATTCTCAAAATACCACTTGGTTTTTTTTTCAAGCAAACATAATTCACATGCCATCTTTTAATCACTATCTATTTTTTTTTCAAAATGCTTTGTCAGCGTGTTTATCATAATAATGTGCTAGTATAGGAAACTGATTTTCAACAATCACATAATCATCTATTATGTACGCCCAGTCCCCCACTCTAGTCATAAAAGAATAGGATGTAGATAAGTCCTACTATTATTGGTTGATGAATGAGATAAATAATCAAGGTATGTCTTCCTAGGAAACAGGAAAAACTTACGATTTTTACCGTTGAACGGTCTTTTACAGCATACCTTCTTTTACCTTCTGGATACAAACTGTTTCCTAAGAATATGCCAATTAATACGACGCCAAACCAAGGTAACAGAGGATAATAATCAACGGTGTAAAAGGTGGTTGGTTTGAATCCTAACCATGCCAACCAGTAAAAATCAACTGTGAACGTTTTGAGAATGAGTCCAAGAAAAATAAACACCAATCCTAAAATGAGATTTTGTACACGAAATGTTAGAAAAGGAATGGAAAAAATGATTGATATACCAATACAATGAAGCACCCCAAAGATAATGAAACCTTCGCCTAAATAAAGCCATGTAACAAGAGTGATCAAAAGCCCGATTCCAAAAATTTCCAATCCGCGGAGAATAATTTTCAACCACTCCCCTTTTTTTGATGGAGTATACTTAATTTTTGAAAATTTCAGTGTCAACGACATACCGACAAGCAATAAGAATGTCGTGGCGACAGTGTATGCGATGGGTAACGTAACACCTGAAAAGACATTAATTTTATAGATATTAAAAAAGTTGAGATCGATAAGAATATGGAAAAAAATCACCATACTGATTGCTATTCCGCGTATGAAATCAATTTCCCAAAATCTCTCTTTATAACCACTTTTCACAAGATTATGGAGAAAAATTCTGGTTTATAAATCTGGTGCTAAAATGAGAAAAGAGTAGCGGGGAGTGGATTTGAACCACTGATCTACGGGTTATGGGCCCGTCGGGATCTCCTGGCTACCCCACCCCGCTATAACAAACCTACACTTACAGAATTTCTCGTAATGATACTTAACTTATAAAGTTTGTTGATTCAGGATGCAATGCAGAGAACTGCGATCAAAATGTTTTGATGTCATGCTTAAGAAAAACATTATAAACGCACAGTAAATAGAGATATGGGGAGATTAAATGGCGGAAATTGAAACACATCTGATAAAAAAAGTTGCAAAATTTCCAAGAGTTTGTACGAACTGCAGAAGCGAGATCATCGCCGGTGATGCATATCACCTTGAAGAAGGGGTAAAGGAACATCTTCATTCCCTTATCGCGCGAGAGTTCTGTTCCAAATGCTATGCAAAATATGGTGAACAGAAACTGATTTCAGTAAAAAACAGGTAGACATTGGGAAAAACCTAAAAAATTTACACAAAAGATTTTTGAGTGGTGGGTATATTAGTGGTTTCCAAATTGCAGGGGTACCCGAGCGGTCAAAGGGGCAGGGCTTAGGTGTGATTAAAGGCATAGATAAAACGAATATAAAATATTGCTACTAATAAAATTATATAAAATAAAAAATCACCAAGTAAAAATCAAAGAACTGCCCAGATTTTGGCGTTTTCCATGCCTTAACACTAAGATACCCTGTGACGTAGGTCTTCGAGCGTTCGAATCGCTCCCCCTGCATTTATTTATATTTCAGGATGTTGTACAAAGATGCGGGTGCTAGCATTTACAGGTATGCCTTTTTCAGGAAAATCAGAAGCAGTAAAAATTGCAAAAGAAATGAACATCCCTGTAATCAGAATGGGAGATATGATCTGGGAAGAAGTCAAAAACCGGAAACTAGAACTGAGTGATAAAAACGTAGGAACTATTGCTAGTCAAATGCGTGAAGAACACGGAAAAGACATTTGGGCAAGAAGAACACTTGAAAAAATAAAATCTGTAGAAAATATGAATTTTATCGTTATCGATGGGATTCGCAATGTTGAGGAAATAGATCTTTTTAAAAAATATTTGGAAGGAAATTTCGTTGTTGTTGCTGTTGAAGCGTCTGATAAAACTCGGCAAAAAAGGGCTTTAACTCGAACTAGAGAGGATGACAGTAAAGATCTACAAAAGATAAAAGAACGTGACCGAAGGGAGCTACGTTGGGGTCTAGGTGTTGTTATTGCATCTGCTGATGTTGTGGTTTCAAATGAAGGAGATATCGAGGAGTTTAGAGATAAAGTTAGAAAAATATTGGATGGGATCTAGACTAAAAACCAGTATCAGAGCTATGATTTTTTCTTTTTAATGACTAGAGTGACAATGATGAGTAGAATCGTTGCTATAACTGCTGCAAGAGCGATATCCAGCAGGGGTACTTTAATTTGGTCGCCTATTGTAATGGATAAAAAATCCTGACCTTGATTATTGCCAATCGTTACCTGTTCAGGAGTGTTTATATATACTCTAACAGCACATTCCTGATTGAAAAACCCTCCGCTCCGATTCTGTTCCCCTTCTTTAAAGGTAACCCATGTCTCCCAATGCTGATCTAGACACTCCTTATTATCTGGGATGTCTAGGTAGATATAAAACTCTCCATCGTTATTCGGTGGGATGTCAAGCCATTTTGGTTCTAAATCAATCCAGGACAAACTCAGTATACATGTTCTATTAGGCCTCATCCAGGAAATAGGATTTGGATGCTCAAGATACCATGTCACGTTAAGGCTGTAATCGTTATTGTTTGTTATCTTTATCTTTTTTGAAATGTTTCCATGCATGAATTCGTTGTCCATTGTTATGGATAGTTCAAGAGGTTGAACACTGAAATTTCCCTTGCATGTAGAAGAAAACATCAAAGGAAGTAATATCATCAATGCTAAAGCAAATGTTTTTTTCATATACTACGTCTCCTCATTTAAATTTGTCAAATCGTGGCATAATGGTTATCTGTTTGTTTTCCCATTTAGTTTTTATCCTTGTTATCTAACATAGATAAGAGCTCATCCACTTTTGATTCTATACCTCTAGGTGAGGTATCATCTAACTTTGGTTCAATATCGCGAACGTTGTTTGACTCACTTGTCTTTTCCTCGAAATATGACGTTGTCTCCTCTTCCGTTTCTGTTGATGTTACTGTTATTTGATCCTCTATTTGATAAAGTTTTTCCATGTATACTTCTACATCTTGTTGTATGTGTTGCAGTAGGGTTCTTGTTTGTCTGATCATTTCTACTGTATCTTTTTTATCACCGGCGTGGATTCTTAAGGGTTTTTTAATCGATGGTCGTTCAACATCTTTCCTAGCTTTTTTAGATATTGTATATTTTCTGGGTTTGCTCCTGCGATAATACAAGATGATGATTGATATGATGAATAGTATAGTTAGGGGTAAGAATATCCAGATAGCAAGTGTCAACGTTGTTTGTTCTTCGTATGTGGATATTGAACCATCTATAGTCGAGTAGATGTAATCCCGGTAGCCATCATTATTGATGTCTATTAGATAGTTTTCATCTTGTTTTTCTATTCCTGAGGTGGTATCCTCTGTTGGTTCGTAAAGGATATCGTAGAATCCATTTTGTGTTGCATCTACGAGATAGTAAGGTTTCCCAGTGATATAGATTTTAATTACATCTAATTCATTTTGTGGGTTAGACCCAAGGTCTTTTTCAATAGTATCCATGAGGCCATCGTCATCATCATCAATATCTCCTATGAATTTTCCATCTGGTGACCCCTCGTCTGGTATACCGTCATCATCTGTGTCAATCGGGTAATCATTTGAGTTCTCTGGATTTGTCCCGTAGGATAGTTCCATGTCATCGGTATAGTCGTCGTTGTCATCGTCTGTATCAACAGAGTTTGGTATACGGTCGTTATCAGTGTCTGATGGATAGTTATCAGCATCGTTTGGATTGGTTCCATATAATTGTTCATCTTCATCTGACCATCCGTCTTCGTCCGTATCTATGAAGGAAACATCAATTGAAAATATGGCAGTGGCATAGTCGCTTGTGCTGTTGTCATTACCTATTGCTTTTACATAGAAAGTGTGGACACCATCTGAAAGATCTGTAGATATAGCCCAACTGGTTATATCTCCAATATATATCTCAGGATTGTTATCAATCTTTACATAATATCCTTTTATACCTTTACTATAAATTGATGGGCTCCATGTGAAGGAAGGTGTGTTATCTGATTTACTGGTGATATGTTTCACGTTAGCTGGTAATGTTATTGCATCGGGGAGAACCACGTTCATTAGTGGGAATCTATCTTTGTTTTCTTCAGATATTATATATGGTGTGTCTCCAATATTATCTATATTATTGTCTCGCCCTTCATATTTGTCCCAGTAATTTCCTTGGGCGCCGTTATCCCAAGTATTGTTTTCTTTGTCAATTGCATCTATGTCGTTTTTCCAAAGATTGTTGAGATAGATAATATTGTTATTTGAATTTTGCCAGATTTTTATACCTTGTAAATTGGAATAGATATTACAATTGGAGATTATGTTGTTGTTAGAGTTAAGTCGGAAGTCGATGGCGTTTTCGTTGTTTATTATGTTGCAATTTGAGATATTGTTATTATTAGATTCCAGTAATACTAAAATACCATTACTGAAATCATTTATATTACAATTTTTAACATTATTATTGGATCCATGTATTTTGATTCCCTGTTTGTTCCTATTAAATCCAGATAAGCTACAATCAGAAACGGAGTTATATGAGGATCTAATGTCAATTGCAACACCCTTATTGAGCGTGTTTATTACACAGTTGGAAATAGTGCAGCCACCGCTCTCTGGTAGTATGGATATCGCATACTCTCCTGTGTTGATTATTTGAAGGTTACTTATATCTACATATGTACTGCTTAATATTAAACCAAGGTTTCCAGAGCAGTTAATTATTGTGTTGCTAGAATCTTCTCCTATAATTTCTAATTTTTTATTTACTTCGATGGCGTGTTCATTATAGACTCCTTTTTGTATTAAAATAATATTTGTAGGATCAGCATTTGTAATAGCTTCCTTGATACTTGTATAGTCTCCGTTTCCATTGATATCAACTACTATTGTTTCTTGAGATACAGGTGGAGCCGATTGTACTGTATATGAAAGAGTTGAGAATATGAATAAGAGAATTGTTATGAGCGGGATTATTTGGACTCCCCTTCTCCTGTTCATTGTTTCCCTCCTTCTTTTTTCTTTTTGAAGGTTTTTAGGAGTCCTTTCTCAGTCATGTAGATGAGAACTATGTTTTTGACTACTTCAGCCTCAGAGTTTCCTAGCGTACCCACTTGTTGTTTTATTATTTCCCTGATTAGGGGTGGAAAACCGACAGGAAATCTCTGGCTTTTGCCCATGTGTGAATCACATATGAATCATAAGTTTAAATACTTTATCATCAAATATGTGTTAAATATGAATCTTATATGAATCATATGTGAATCACATAAGGAGAATATATTTTACAATAAATAGACAAAAAACACGGATCATAATTATTGAACATTAAAGCAAAATAATTTGAAAATAGAATAATAAAAGAATTAGGTCATTGAAAAGCATATATAATATAGCTTTTGAAAAATTACTCTTTAGACGAAAATATAAAAACTCGAATAAATGTAACAATTAGCACTTCATCTGTATTTTATTGTGTATCGAAAAGTAATAGATTTTTACGATCCAAGTTTCCTATACTAAGAGACATTCCTTTTTTTCTTTTTAACATAGAAAACAGTTACAAATGCTACTATTATAGAAATGATGACACCTAGTAGGATGTATAGGTTTTGAATCATTGTTAATCCTATGCTTGGTGGAGTTTTAATAAAAAGTTTCACACCAAGTTCTATTTGGATATTTACGTCCCCTTGAGATTCTGGATCAGAACTTGAAGAAAGGATAACCCATGTCTCCCAGCTTTCGTTATAATGCAATGATCGTTCACTTTCGGGTATTTCAATAAATACTTCGAATTCTCCTGATGTTTTAGCAGGTAAATAAAGCATCTCTGGGACAGTTCTAACCCAGGATAAATTAGGTATATATGAGTAACCCTCTGACAGCTTATCGGCACTGGGGTTGTCTATTCTTGCAGATACATTTATATCATAAGAATGAGGGTTAGTAACCTGAATTGGATGTTTAATCTCCTCCCCCCTATATCCCTCATCCATGGTGATAGTTAACTTCCCTGGCCATATCTGTATACCACTAGCAACCATAGAAAAGCATGCAGATAAGAATAGAAATACTAGAAACACAACTGTTATCCTCTTCATAAATCTCTCTCCAACTCTTCCATATAAAAAGAGGTATAATTAATCTTTCCTTTATTTGATAACTGTTGTTCAAAAATAGAGATAAGTTAGGGATTTTATGCTAACTATTGTCTAAATTTTCGATGCTTTATTCCACTATTTATTAGGATATGCTACCTTGGAAGTATATGGTTGTATTCTGTGTAGTATGATTTGCAGAAAGACTAGTGCCTAAAAGAAGGCAAATGTCGAAACCCTGAGAAGCACTAGGGTTAAGAGATGTATCAGATTCCGTACCATAAGAGCTTGGAACCCACA
>JAUWWG010000005.1 GCA_030616985.1 Thermoplasmatota archaeon | reverse complement strand
CAAATTAAAAACTTTCCTTATTCTAGTCTATTTTGCGATAGGCACTAAAAAAGTGTGCAAGCCTCACGTAGGCGCAAAGAACTAGGCGCAACGGGTATAAGAATTATCCGAACTCGTGTCTTTGCTCTAAACGTGCGCTTTGACGTGTTTTTAGTGTCTGCCCCTAAGCAAACATCGATATTTTTCCCCTCTCTCTTTCAATATCCTTTACCTTTACGTTAATGTCCCTCGAAATATCCATGAACCTAGAGCGAGACACTCTGAACTCCGCCACACATTTACACCGGGGAACACCATCCTCATCGTGATTAGATTCTGGTTTCACATAGAAAAACAAGAGTTTTATCTCCTGCTTCATATCATCTACATCTGCTTTGACTTTCATTTCATACCTAGAGATTGAGAGGCAAACACTAACATATAAATGTGTGCTAGTAAGTAACACGATTGTACTTTACAAAATTCAGTACACAGGTGAACACACACTTTTTCATAATTTTGGCAAAAAAACGTTTACATCATCGATAGATTTTCAATTTAAAGTCTCAAAATCCTGTAATACTCTTTAAAAATCAGATTTTGCTGAAGAATACCTATCCCTGTAAGATTAGATATTCTTTACCAGAGCAATGAACACCAAAGATATTCTAGGTCCTGGTAAAGAATAGCACAGGGGACAAGATTTGAACTTGGATTTACTGGTAAAAAATAATGGTTTTCTCCTGTTGACTTGAATTGTAAAATGTTATTTTTCAGATATTTTTGCGGAAATTTTGGTAGAAAATGATAAGGTAAAAACGGTGCTACGCATCCTAGAATAAAAAGAAAAAAGAAAGGTTTTAGTGAGAATGTCTAAAAGTCCGTCGATAATATCGGCGATATTATAGCAGTTCTTGGTAAGGTAACCACTTTGTGAGGTTGTGAGTATTGTTTGTTATGCGGCCAGTGAGGGTTATATGGCCGACGTATCAAAGGTGTTATGTGGCAATTAAATACTATTTTAATTTTGAATTATTCAGGAACACTTATGAGTTTTGTAGAAAATAATCAGTAGGTTGATTATGTATGAGGTATTAAATATTCGTATTCTATTTTTCCTGAACGTCTAGTACAAATGGACCAATCACAAAACAACTAGCTTTCTTTGAAACACCAGCAACATTAACAACAATCTCCGCAGGTCCAAAACCAAGCATAAAACCACTTTTAATTGTAAAACCATCCCCTGGTTTCAACAAGTCAATATTGCCCTCTTTATATCCACCAATGAAGGTTATATTCCCTTCTATTGATATTGACCATTTTAAATCAGTTAAATTCTCGATGCCAGTATTTTCAACAACTGCTGTTACACCAAAACCACCTGAAATAGATTCTATCTCCAAAGACGAGGGTGTCTCCAGATAAATCATATCAGTCTCAGTATCCAGTATATTCCCAGAGGTATCAGTAATGATTGCCTCAATATTATAGGAATCTGAGAGTGTGTCGTGAGAATTCCAAGTAATTGAGTAGGAACCTAGACCATTTAAATCTTTAAGTGATCTCAAAAATAAACCATCAACAACCTCCTCAGTCACATCATGTTTAATTACTAAGTTTGCAATAAAATCTTCTTGTTCACCTAAGTTCTCGAACCATAGGTCTATTACCACTTTATCTCCTGGTTTGTAGATATATTTATCAGTATACAAGGCAGTTATCGTCATATCAGTAGAGACATACTCAATCTCAAAATCATAATTTTTATAGAATTTCACCATTGTGGTATCAGGATTATAGTAGAATGGATACATACTAATAATGAGAGTTGTGCTTCTATCATCATTCTTCTCAATCCTCCATGTGTAATCAATTTCTGGATACCATTCTCCTTTCGTTTCTTCAATAGAGCCATTAAATTCATTTAATACTACAATAGGAAGTTCTAAACCTATGTCAGTCATTAAACCATATCTTTCATCCAGCATTACATCTTGAACCCGATATCCAATTGGATATTCAATGTATATATTATAGTAAGGAACTTCTGGTCGGCCATCCTCTACAGAAAAAATCTCACCATTAGGGATTTCCACATAATCCAATCCTTCATAGGTGGTTACCACATAGTCAGGAACGATAACATTAATCGATGAGGAAGGCTCCCCAAGATCCATTTTTATTATGGCTGAATCATCTGTATTATCCTCTAGGGCTACAGCCTCAGTTGCTCCATATTTTGGGTCTCCATAAAGATTATATTCATAACACCAATACTTCCACATATCATCCTCTCCATAATAATGTCTCTTAAGATCCTTGAGGTTTTTTCCGAGAGATTCATGTTCATCCCAGTTTCTGAAAAACCATTTTCCTGCAGCATTATTTTCACTTCTCGATGAATCTTCTGTTGAACCAATATAGACAGCAGCGCCACTTTCAAAGAATGCCTCCGCGATGTTATAGTCATCATTATTTTCATAATCACCAGTGCGACATGCAAGAGCGAAGATAAAAGGTTTAGAACTGCCAAAATCAAGTCCGTTCGCACTATTAGTGCTCATACCGGGTTGCCAAGAGTCATAATTACCATGATCCCTAAAAACAACGATATCTGTATTTGGACTGTAATAATTAAACGTGTCTAACTCTGTACCAGGATAATTCCTCCAATGCACTTTATTTACCTCTCCATATGTTGGGTCTGATGTGATAATATCATAAATATCATTTACACTTCTCTGAAAACTAGATACACCTTCCCCAGTACCACTAATCAGCATAACTTTGTCTCGATCAAAATCGTATCCGTGTTCATTTTCATGTACTTTTATACTGTTTTGAATAGGTTCAATTAAAGCAGATGTTGTATTTCCAATTATTCTACCAACTGAAATATCTGGTTTACCATTAGGTTTAATATTGGCGTAGGGAATATCTATTAAATCAACATGTACATCATCCCCAAATGGATCAAATGTTCTACTACTACGAGGTGATGGGATAATCTCATTTTCACCTACAAGAAGCAAATAATTAAAGGGACCCCTTCCATCATCTAGAGGAGGACAAAGTTTGACAAACCAATCACCATCATAGGCTTTAATATTTCCTTTAACACCCGACGCACTTCTTTTCAACGTATAACCAAGTACACCATTTTTCAACCGTGCTAATTCTGCCATAGAGACCAATAGGTTATTAACCTCATCTAGACTATCAGGATTTTCAGAACATAATCTTGCAGGACTGGTAATGATTAAGTAATCAGCATCACTAAATGCACAAGAGACATCATCTACACATCTATGCTCTAAATTGCTGGTTAGATCTACTCTTAAATCATCCCGCTGAAGTGAATGTTTCTTTTTTAAACTATTAAATTCAATTAATAACTTGTGTCCAATAACATGAGGGACAGCTATGGTTCCACTATCCCACTCTAAACCCTCGATTACAACAGAGTTGGTAGAGTCATATAGTACAGGTATTACATAATATGATAATTGTAGTTCCTCATTTTGCTCCAAGCGGATATAGCCAGGGTAACGAATTTGTATCTCACTAAAATCTCCTCGGCTAAATATATTTTGGCCATCATTATATGATTCTGCACCACCTATAATAGTGACATCACTAGGTAATATCGAGGATGGAACACATTGGAAACCAACACTAGTATCGTATATATTAAAATCTTATATTGGTAAAACTCCATTATTCCTAATCCTTAATAAAACCTAGTAATATTTACCCCTTCTTCTTACCTCACGAAAAACCTGAACATCAGGTGGAGGAATATTAAGATTAAATTCAACCCAATCAGTAGCATTATTATTATGATTATCCCATGCACTTACTCTTATTTTTGAGGTACCAAATGGTCTATAATCTGTTGTATTCCACCAATAATGAATCCACCAAAATTTCCCCTCACCAATATAATGCTCAAAAATACCACCATTATAATGCTCCAGGAGTCCAGGAATGGTGACTTCTATCCATGGGGGGCATTCAAATACTTCTGAACACAAAGGTATACTATCATCTAATATTATCTCATATTGCTCGAGACAAGTATCAATTTCTGATTCTATTAACGCAATTATATGTATCTGATCTCCAATCACATATTCTCCTTCATCAACTGGATGAACAATATGAACATTTAAGGGTGGTTCAAGATCTGGAGGGAATTTATTCATTATTTCCCCTCTTAGAGATTCAGATGCTGAATTACCCGCTTCATCAACCGCATCAAAACCAAAATCATGCTCACCGTCTAATAGGCCTCCAGTATAAAATCCAAATTCATATGGAGGTGAATAATCAGTAAATATTGGATCATCATCACAAGAAAAATGAACCAAATCAACACCAACATTATCCGAAACATCAACAGAAATATCTACAATACCTGAAAGTACATCAGGAATAAAGGGAAATAGAGATGGTTTCACATTATCCGAAACCTGTGAAGTAGCAAAATAATAATCACGGCTTTTAACCTGATTTCCGGTAGCATCCATGGATTCAACCATATAATGATATACTGTACTAGGGTTAAGACCGGTTAACTCAACATTATGCACCTTAACCAACTCAGAATCCCCCACAACATTGTTATACTCACCAGCATAACTATCAAACCTTACAGTGCTATCACAATCCTCATTAGTCTTCCAATTAATTGTTGCTGAATTCTGAGCAACATTCTGTACAACAGGACCATATATAATCTCAGGAGCCGTTGTATCACATTTCCATAGTTCTTCTCTTTTATTATTTGTCTCATTACTTTCATCTATAACATCTTTGTTATCGGCAATTGCCCAAATATAAACCTCCAACTCCGCGCAATCCCAATCATAATCAAAATTTGAGGTAAATCTCTCACCCGGGGCCAGAACCATATCAACCAAATCACCAGCTTTATTCTCATAATCCACATACAATTCAGTTAAATGTTCACCAGAAGCATTGTCATCACCAATGTTCCTTATCTGGTAATAAATCAAGTCATTCTCATCCCAAACATCTGTAATAACTAGATCAGGTTGATCACCTGGTCCCACACCATTATCAACAATTACCGAAACAGATGCAACAGGTGACTGAAAAAATCCATCAGAAGCAATAGCAGAAATAATATGCGATCCATCATTCACAGTTGTAGTATCCCATACATAGCTCCAAGATGAGGTACCATCTGCATACTCCCAACCACTATTATCAATATTTACCATCACCCAATCAAGCGTCTCATCTCCATTAGGATCATGAGCCTCACCAGTAATAACTATAGTGCCAGTCACAGTATCCCCACTACTTGGAAATGTTACACCCACGGTAGGTGGAAGATCACCAGTTTCCTCAATAATAACCCAATCACCCCAATAATCACCATCATTATAACCCTCAAAATCCTCAACAACATCATCTTTAACACTGATTGTATCCACATACCATCCTCCACTTGTTGAATATGACCCCGTAGTATATCTAAACCTTATTAAAACAGGTAAACCTGCAAATGAAGAAATATCAACACTCCGAATAGTCCAATCCATCTGAACCCCAGTAATAGAATCCATTGGATACCAATTATACCCACCATCCGTTGATAATTCAACCATACCCATATCTGGACTAAAAATTTCATAACTTGTTGAAAAACTCAGATAAACAGGAAAATAACTAGAAACAACAACAGAAATAATCCCCTCATTGTCTAAACCATGACCTTCTCCAGACCATGCATATTTATTCGAAGAATGAAAATCTGAATTATAACTATTATGTGCATTTTCATGTTCTCTATAAATATCTATAATCCCCGTTACAGGCAAAACGGTACTAGTACTCAGGAGTATAACAACTAAAATACCTACTATTTTTCTTTTCATTTCCTTCCACCCCCGATCATTCTGTTCCCCCCATCCAAAAAACAAAATTTTCAATATAATGCATCAATTATAATAATATAAGTTTTTCGGTTGGATATTAATGAAACATTTGTTGCAATAGAAATTTATAGGTGTTTATTTTGTTAAGAAGATATTTATACTAGAAATTACTAATATATTATTGAGTGGGGAGTCATTTTAAACTATTATGCTATTTTCCTCCTATAAAGATGGCAGAGTGTAATAGCATCTCATCCTCTCTCCACTCACATATCCCATCAGGACTATCTGTTTCATTTACACCACAGATTTTACAGTTTTTATTAAAAATCCAAGCGAGACCACTAATGTTTTTTCTTCATGCTCTTAAATATTGCCTCTAACAAAAAATCAATATAGATACCAACCACTTCCTGTTCTAATTCTACCACTTTTCACTATGTTATTGCATAGCACGTTACTCTTTAACATTTAAAGTATTTAAAACTACCTCGATAAAATGTCAAAATGAAAAAAGGCGAACTCAGATTGAGGAAAGTATCTTGGAAAATTCTGTTTTAATATTTATTTTTCTTAGTAGAATGCAGTTTAGATTTAGACATCCTTTCATGCAGTTCTTTTATTCTTTTTTCTACATGTCGTGCATAGGCATCTGACATGGTTCACCTCACAAATCCACAATTTACCAATAAGTAATACTTTATAAATCCAATTTTTCAGAGGTTTAACTGCCCCTATAAATAAAGTATCCACCAATAATTAATAACAAACCAATAACATTAACCAAGAGAACTAGAATTATAGTAGCCATATTTACGGGGAATCCAAAACCAAATAACATATTAAATAGTGCATACAGTCCAATAAGTAACAGTGGTATTCCAATGATAAATGAAAGTATTGATAATTTATCTCCTATTGCTTTTCCACCTTGCAACCCTGCTTCTTTTATATCTTTACTAAACACTATGTCTCTTTCCACCTTTGTTTTCCAGGGTTTTTTCTTAACTTTAGTTTTACCAATCCCTCTAACCATTTTCTACTCCTTAAATCTACAATCCCAAACCGCCTTTTCAAGAGATGAATATTCAATACTTGCACTTCTTAGTAGTATGTAATTTAGATTTAGGCATCCTCTCATGCAGTTCTTTTATTCTTTTTTCTACATGTCTTGCATAGGCATCTTGCATTTTTCTCCCTCCAGCTCTACAATTTCATAACTACCTTTTCAAGAGATGTTTATTTCAATTTATTACAAAAAGAATAAACATCTGATAATTTACTTTTAGAATATTTATTAACCAAATATTCGAGGTATTCTTCCTCCTCTCCAGAAAACATTTCAATATTACCCTTGTTTTTCGGAATGATTATTTCCTCTACCTGTGAAGAGATAATCTTTGATGTAATATGTCTTTCATCCATTTTTCCCACCCAAATCTACAATTTATAAATAACTATTGCCTTATAACCCTGTTTATATCTGTAAAAGATAGGGGTGACGGGAGACAAAAGGGGTTTTAAGCGATTATCCCTCCTTATTCCCTCCTGGGAAATGGTATTAAATTTAAAATAAAAAAAAGAAAAAAAGAGAGGTTTGTGGACGTATACTATAGCCCCAGCAATTGTCGTAGCAGTGGGAACAGATGTGGATGGTTTTCTGGGAAGTCTATAAATGGTGTGTTGATTTCTTTGGTTTTAGGTATTGAAAGAGATACGCCGATTATCTCATAGTCACTATTATTTTTTTCTTCATTTTTTCACCTCACCGCTCCTCAGTCATACTGATAGCCCCGCGCTAATGAACCAACCAAAAATTAGCCCGTCTCTAAGTATTCCGATGAAGCTCGAATCCCAAAAGGCAAACCAATCGGTTTCTGGAACGTCTACCCTTTCGATAGTGAAAGACAACGGAAAAGTATAGGTATACCATGTGATTTTCACATCGACAGCGGTGCAATTGTAAAACAGCCGACCTTCCCAGTATTCCTCTCGTATGTTTGTTACCTCGCCTCTGACGAAGCCTATTCTGAGCCAGGGTGCCTGAGTCGAAACCTCGTTTTCTTCAATATTCATAGCGTTGGTTGTCGGCATGGCAACCGCAATCATTAGCATCAATATTCCTATTGCAATTATTTTCTTTTTCATTTTTTTCTACCTCCCTTGTTATGTTCCCCCCATCCAAAAAACAGAAATTTCAATATATTGCATCATTTATAATAATATAAGTTTTTTGGTTCGATATAAATGAAACAAATGTTGTAATAGAAAGTTATAGGTGTTTATTTTGTTAAGAAGATATTTATACTAGAAATTACTAATATATTATTGAGTGGGGAGAATTTTTTTTATGCGATAACGCAGTGTTCCCTCCTAAAAAATAGAACCCTGTATCATTGCATCCCATCCTCTCCACTCACTTTACATCTCTTTCTTTAAAAAACCAACCTTAGAAAAACTCAATTAGCATGTCAACAGATAAAATTAAGCGTGTTGTCCAATGAAAAGGTGTCCTAGATGCCATCGACTCCTGCCTGCATCGCAGTTTATAAAAGATAGCAATTATTCAAACATAAGTTTTGCTTGTTTGGGGCTATACTTCCAGCCCTTTGGAAGTTTGTGCTGGGAGTGGTAATATCTTGTAAGACGTCTTATTTTGGATTCTGTGAGTTGCAAATTTCTCTTGTTTTTTAGATCCTTCTTGTGTATTTCAAGGTGTTTTCTCAGCTGTAACGCCGTACTGATAAGATTTTTTACATCCTCTGGAAACTCTGATAACATATTGTTTTCATCAAGTATTCTTGAAACTTTCTTACCAGTTGCAATCTTTATATCAGGAACAGCATATTGATCCCTTAGTACCATACCAATCTCACTCGTAGATTTTCCAACTTTTGCTAGATCCAAAATATGCGACTCTATCTCTCGAGGATTTAGCGAACTCCACTCTGGGTGTTTCTTCCTGCTAATTAGATGAGTAGATCCTGATTTCCCCTTTCTTCTTGCATGCATTCGTGCCATGGTTTATTACTCCAGATATCTGTAAGGTAAGCTCCGAATACGATTATCATATATAAAACTAAAGGTTGATGCCCTCTTTCCCATTATCTAGAGCTTTGCAATTCACTTTCTTCATAAAAGATCTTCATATCTTCAAGAGTCTTTGGTTCATAATCATATGCATGCCCTGCACTGCCAAAAGTATTGTAACGTTCAATAATTATAGTTTTCATTGCATCTCTTGCAGGACCAAGATATTTTCTTGGATCAAATGCTTCAGGGTCATCATGGAAAATCTTTCTAATGGTGGCAGTGACAGCTAATCGAAGATCTGTATCAACATTAACCTTTCTGACTCCTGCAGCTATTCCTTCTTTTATTGCCCAAAGCGGAACTCCATATGTTTCTTTGATGTCTCCACCGTATTGATTAATTTGTGCAATAAGTTCTTGAGGAACTGAGGAGGATCCATGCATAACCATATGTAGATTGGGGCATAACTCATGAATCCTTCTAATTATATTCATTGCAAGAAGGTTTTTGTCAGGATCTGGTTGTATTTTAAACTTGTATGCACCATGTGACGTTCCAATTGACACAGCAAGCGCATCTACTTTTGTCTTTTCTACAAATTCCTTTACTTGATCAGGATTGGTTAGTTTTTCTTCCCCGGAGCCAATGCCATCTTCGATTCCACCAAGGCAGCCAAGCTCTCCTTCTACAGTGATACCAAGAGGGTGAGCAAAATTCACAACCTCTCTTGTAACGGCAATATTATCATCATAACTCCTTGGAGTTTTACCATCTTCTTCTAATGATCCATCCATCATAACAGATGAAAAACCTAAATCAATTGCCGTTTTACATATCTCAACATTTGTTCCATGATCTAGATGCAATGCTATCGGAATTTTTGGATATCGTTCTACACAGGCATTCATTATATTTCTCAAAAAGAGCATATCAGAATATTTCAACGCACCTTTTGATGCTGCCATAATGACCGGTGATTCTACTTCTTCTGCTCCCCTCATTATAGCCTGTGCTTGTTCCATATTGTTCACATTAAAATGTGGTACTCCGTAACCTTTTTTTGCTGCTTCATCTAAAATTTGTCTCATTGGTACTAGTGGCATTTTTTCACACCTCATAAAATAACTTCGCTTCTTCAATTCTGTATTTTGGCACAGTTTTTAACTTTCCAACAGCCTTTTCAAGCGGAATAGAAACAATTTTCGTACCGTGTAAGGCTGCCATCATCCCAAATTCACCTTTATCTATCATTTCTGCTGCATGAATACCAAGACGAGTTCCAAGGTTGATATCAAACGCAGTAGGAGATCCTGCTCGCTGTAGATGGCCAAGAATGACATACCTGCATTCTTTTCCCGTCATCTCTTCAAGTTTTTTTGCGAGTTGTTCTGCCGTTCCCCCTAGGATTTTATGGCCAAATGCATCTAATTTAGTATCCTTGAACTTTAGCTCCCCGCCTTTCGGCATTGCACCTTCAGATGTTGCAATAATGGTATAGTGTTTACCTTTCTTTTCTCTGTTTTCAACAATTGTACAAAGTTCATCAATATCAAACTCTTCTTCTGGGAGGAGTATTGCATGTGCACCACCCGCAATACCTGCCTCAAGTGTCATCCATCCTGCATGTCTTCCCATAACTTCAACAACTATTACTCTATGATGTGAATCTGCTGTTGTATGCAAGTTTCTTATTGCTTCAGCAGCTCTTGTTATTGCAGTGTCAAAACCAAATGTATAATCTGTTTCTGATAAGTCATTGTCGATTGTCTTTGGGACTCCGACTGCATTTACTCCATCTTTGTATAATTTTGCTGCAACGCCGAGTGTGTCTTCACCACCTATTGCAACAAGATATTTGCAATTGAGCCTCACAAGATTCTTTTTTACTTGTTTAACTCCACCTTCAACTTTATATGGATTTGTCCTTGAAGTATGAAGGACGGTCCCTCCAGTCATATGAATATCTTCAACCTCATCCAGATCAAGAGGGGCATTTTCTCCATCATCAAGAAGCCCTCTCCACCCATCCCGGATACCCAAAACATCATATCCGAGAGATATTGCTTTTGTTGTTAGACCTCTTATCACAGCATTTAATCCAGGGGCATCTCCTCCCCCGGTAAGAGCTGCAATCTGCTCATTTTTAGATCTAGTAATCGCCACAATTTAAACCTCCAGGTCTGGCATCATTAGACAATATATAAAGAGTTTGGATGGATCAATCAGTAAACTATAAATGGAAGTATTTTCTCCCTCTCTGCAATAAATCGCTGAGTGTTAGACATGACAGTAAAAATCCATAACTCTCTTTCAAGACAAAAGGAAGATTTTATACCAGTTGAAAATGGGAAAGTAAAGATGTATATCTGTGGTATGACAGTATATTCTGATGCCCATATCGGCCATGCAAGAACCTATTTTGCTTTTGATGTAATACGCAGATACTTTGAATATAAAGGCTATGAAGTAACCTATGTTCAGAACATAACAGATGTCGATGATAAAATAATTGCTGCAGCAAACCGTGAGGGGGTTGATGCTCTTGAGTATTCGAAACGTTTTGCTGATCGTTGCCTGGGGGATCTTGACAGGCTTGGCATTAGACGAGCAGATATCTACCCTAAGGCATCAGAAACAATCCCTGAAATGATAGAGATGACACAGAAAATCATTGACAATGGATATGGTTATGAATCTGAAGAAGATGTGTATTTCTCTGTTGAAAAATTCAATGATTATGGAAAACTTTCAGGACAAAAATTAGATGATTTAATGAGTGGCGCAAGAATTGATCCCGGTGAAGTAAAACAAAATCATTTTGATTTTGCACTATGGAAATCTGCAAAACCCGGTGAACCCTCATGGGATTCTCCGTGGGGAAAGGGAAGGCCAGGATGGCATATAGAGTGTTCTGCGATGAGTGCAAAATACCTGGGATTACCTTTTGATATCCATGGTGGGGGAATGGATCTTCGTTTTCCACATCATGAAAATGAAATTGCCCAAGCTGAAGCAGCTACTGGAAAAAAGTTTGTTAACTATTGGATGCACATAGGCCTTCTTACTATCAACGGAGAGAAAATGTCTAAATCTCTGGGGAATATTGTCAACGTGAAGGATCTTCTGAAGACCTGGGACCCAGAGGTTATAAGATTTTTCTTTGCACAAGCCCATTATCGCAGTCCACCAGATTTCAGCGAAAAAGCCCTTAAAAATACAGAAAAAGGACTGGATAGGATCCATAGATTAAAAGAGAAACTAGAAGGTTTTTCAGAAGAAGCAGATGTAGAAATCGATGAAAGTAAACTGGCCGAGGGGGAAAAAATATACCACGAAACAATAGACGATTTTAAAGAACGTTTTGATCAGGCCATGGATGATGATATCAACACTCCAGAAGCTGTAGCTATAATTTTTGATTTTGTTAATAAAAGCAATAAATACTTTGAGAATAATTCCAACCCGGATGCAGGGCTTTGCAAGTATGCACTCGATACATTGGTTAAACTAGGAAGTGTCCTCACTTTATTTCAACCAAAAATTGCACCAGATGACTCAGAGGGAGATTCTCTATTGAAAAATATTCAAAAAATTCTTATAAAATATGAAAAAAATGTAGATGGGAAAAGTATTGAAGAACTGATAGAAATGCTTCTAGTAACCAGAGAGGATGCTCGTAAAAGAAAAGATTGGGGTACCTCTGATGATATTAGAAGGGAATTAGAAAACATTGGTTTTGAGATACAGGACACCAACGATGGTCCAACCTGGAGAAAAAAATAGATTTTATGAAAAAAATACTTGTAAGAATTATGGATCCAAATGTTCTAATCACACATCTAATAAAACCATGACACTCATTGATGAATATGGCAAGTATTTCACATGCCACCATATTGAATAAGACGAAGAAATAAAATGTGTTTTATTTTCCTCTGCTACGATTTGCACGGATACTGGGTCTTACTTTCTCAGCGCCTCTGCCCTTATGTCGGAGTCCTCTGCCTTTTTGACCCGCACTGGTCTTACCACGCAAAACTCTCCTTTTGCTATTGGTGTTATATATCCAGTTAATCTTTGGATCTTTAATTATTACTGGATGAAAGGGATCAACAAGTATTATCTCATAGTACTGATGTTTTCCATCTTCACCGACCCAGTAGGAGTTTAGAACCTCCATGTTTGGGAATCGTTTTGCTGTACGTTCTTCTGCCATACGTTGTATGCTTTTTGCAGCAGTAATTTTCGTGATACCTTTCGCTGCTGGTCTCCTTCCAGCCCTTATTGTATGTTTCCTTAGGCTTCCCCTTCTTACCCTCGCTCGTACAACGATATAACCCTGCTTTGCCTTATAGCCCAAGGATCTTGCTCGATCTATTCTAAGTGGTTTTCCAACTCTTAAGAAGTTTTCCTCTTTTCTCCACTGTATAAGCCGCTGCTGTTGCGGTGATCTAAATGAAGTATCCGGTTTTTTCCATTGCTCTCTTACGCGACCATACATACTTAGTACCATGATTTGTACACCTAATCCATAGATTTAGTAGGAGCATAGGAAGGAGATTCTTTATTTAAAACTTTTGTCGACTTATTTCAGTTTTTTGTGTCGTCAAACTTAATAACAATAATTCTATTTCCCCGACGGGGAAAAACCGCATGGATAATCTGTTTAATAAAAAAATGGAAACGCTGCCTCGCAAGGAAATCAGAGAATTGCAACTAAAACGGTTAAAAGAAACAGTAAAAAAACTATATGAGAATGTTCCATTTTATCGGAATAAATTCAAAGAGTTGAAGATAAGACCAACGGATATCAAAACCCTTGAGGACATACGTAAACTGCCACTCACCACCAAGGATGATCTCAGAAATAACTCTCCTTTTGGCATGATGGTCACATCGCTAGATAACTGCATAGAGCTTCATGCATCATCTGGTACAACAGGTATACCTATTACCGTTTGTTATACACCAAATGACATAGATGTTTGGTCTGAAGTCATGGCAAGATGTCTCTCAATGTCCGGCCTTACAAAAAAAGATATCTTTCAAAATCCGATTCCATATGGTACATTCACAGGCGCGTTTGGTTTCCATTATGGCGCCCAGAAAGTAGGTGCACTTGTTATACCCTCCGGAATGGGGCAATCTGAGAGACAACTCAAACTCATGGACTATTATGATACTACATTTATCTCAGGTGTCGCCTCATATGCAATGAGACTCTCACAAGTAGCTCAGAAAATAGATGTAGATCTTAAAAAACTCAAGGTAAGAAATGGGCTTTTTGGTGCCGAAATGTTCACTCCAGGTCTGAAGAAAAGAATCATGAATGCCTGGGACATGGACGTCCATGACATCTATGGCCTTACAGAAATGTGCGGACCAGGCGTTTCAACAGATTGCGATCAACATGATGGGCTTCATCTGTGGGAAGACCATTTCTTAATAGAAGTTCTTGATCCAATAACACTTGAACCAGTGGAACCTGAAGAAGAAGGGGAAATTGTCTTAACAACACTAACAAAAGAAGGAATGCCGCTTCTAAGATACAGAACAAGAGACATTGCAAAAATATATGACCAAGAAGTTTGTGATTGTGGTAGAACCCATGTAAAACACACTACAATTAAAGGAAGAAGCGATGATATGATTATCATCCGCGGAACGAACATATACCCGGGTCAGATTGAATCAGCTCTCATGAAAAATCAGGAGGTTGGTGGTAACTGGAGGATGGTGCTTGATACCAAAAATGATGTTGACATGCTAACTGTAGAAGTAGAAAGTAAAAATCAATTGAGTCAAGTTGAATCGATGGATCTTGAAGAGAGTTTGAAGAACGACATAAAATCTGTAATTGTCTTTACACCAAGAGTAACAGTTTTACCCCCTAATGGCATTCCTCAAGAAGGCTTGAAAGCAAAGCGTGTTGTAGATAATAGGAAAAAGGATTGAACATGAAAGAAAGTGTAAAAAAATTAGTGGAAAGAAAAGGACCTCTTGCAGAAAATGAAGTAAAGGACCTGATGAAAGCATATGGAATAAGAACCACGAACTATAAACTGGTAAACAAGCTAGAAGATTTGGAAAACTTAGGTTTAAAATTTCCAGTGGCACTAAAGGTGTGTTCAAGTAAGATTTTACATAAGACGGATGTTGGTGGCGTAAAGCTTGGAATCAAAGATATGAGTGATCTTAAAAAAACATTCAAAGAGTTCAAGAAAAAGTTCCCAAAAGAAAATCTTCTTGTCGATCAGATGGAGGAAAAGGGTGTTGAAATCATTATAGGTCTCGTTCAGGACCCTACATTTGGACTGTCAATTATGTGCGGAATCGGTGGTATATTCACCGAGCTGTATAAAGATGTGACATTCCGCATTATACCTATTGACAAATATGATTCTGTGCAAATGATTGAAGAAATAAAAGGAAAAAAGCTTTTAGAAGGGTTTAGAAATATGAAAGCAAACAAAGAATTGGTTATCGATCTTCTTCTAAAGGTATCAAAGATTGGTCAAGAGTTAATTGAACATATTGACCAAATGGATTTAAACCCAGTATTTGTATATGAGAACGATATATGTGTAGTTGATGCAAAACTTATACTAAAATAAAAGTAAAGAAAGGTGTTGTAATGATGGTATTAGAAACAGAAAATTACAAGATTAAAGATATTGATCTAGCTGATTTTGGAAGAAAAGAAATTGAGATTGCTGAAAAAGAAATGCCCGGATTAATTGCTGTGCGAGAGAGATATGCCTCTCAAAAGCCACTTGCAGGAGCAAGAATAATGGGAAGCTTGCACATGACAATACAGACTGCTGTTCTTATTGAAACCTTGGTTAAACTAGGAGCGGAAGTAAGGTGGGCAAGCTGCAATATTTTCTCAACACAAGATCATGCTGCTGCTGTGATTGCCAAGTCGGGCGTTCCTGTTTTCGCCTGGAAAGGGGAGACTTTAAAGGAATATTGGGAGTGTGCTCAGAAAGCATTAGATTTTGGCGATGGAAAAGGACCGCACCTTATTGTAGATGATGGCGGAGATGCAACACTTATCGTTCACAAAGGAGTTGAAATCGAGAAAAATCCATCATTATTGAATAAAGACTACAGCAATGAAGGAGAAGATATCAGAGAGCTTATGAATTGCTTGAAAAAAACATATGAAAAGGACCCTGCAAAATGGACAAAAATTGCCGAAGGAATAAAAGGAGTTTCAGAGGAGACTACTACAGGAGTACATAGACTATACCAGATGATGGAAAATAACACATTATTGTTCCCCGCATTTAATGTAAATGATTCTGTAACAAAATCTAAATTTGATAATCTTTATGGATGTAGAGAAAGTCTTGCAGACGGAATAAAAAGAGCTACAGATGTCATGGTTGCAGGGAAAACTGTAGTTGTTTGCGGTTATGGAGACGTTGGGAAGGGTTGCTGCCAATCAATGAAAGGATTCGGTGCAAGAGTAATTGTAAATGAGGTTGATCCCATATGTGCCTTGCAGGCTGTAATGGAAGGTTACGAAGTTAAACCCATTGAAGACTCCTTAGAAGAAGGCAATATATTTGTCACCGCCACAGGAAATAAAGACATCATTACCGCAGAACATATGAAACACATGAAAGACCAGGCAATTGTTTGTAATATAGGCCATTTTGATAACGAAATTCAGGTAAGTAAACTTGAGCAAATAGAAGGTGTAAGGAAATTAAACATCAAACCACAGGTGGATAAATACATCTTCCCGGATGGACACGAGATATTCATGCTTGCCGAAGGGCGTCTTGTGAACCTTGGTTGTGCTACAGGACATCCAAGCTTTGTCATGAGCAGTTCATTCACTAACCAATGTCTTGCTCAAATAGAGCTTTGGAAAAAGGATCATGAAATTGGAGTGTACATGTTGCCAAAAATACTTGATGAGGAAGTGGCTAGACTGCATCTTGAAAAACTTGGTGTTAAATTAACAAAGCTTAGACAGGATCAGGCAGAATACATCGGTGTAAAAGTAGAAGGACCTTATAAACCTGAACACTACAGATATTAGGAATGCAAACATCATTCCTTTTCATTTCTTTATTTTTGAGGATATAACTCTGTATTTATTATGTACATTTTTCATGCGAGAATAGGTCCATCTCTTTGAACCTACCTTCAACATCTTTAACAGGTTTTACTGGCAATACAAATCTGAATGTACTCCCCACTCCCACTTTACTCTCAACCCATATCTTGCCACCATGGGCAATAACTATGCCTCTCGAAATCGCAAGGCCCATCTCAACTCCATTCATTCTATTCCACACCCTTTAAAAATCTTATTTTAATACACTCTTATTAGAGCTTGAAAACAAATCATGGTATCAATATATAATAATTTCCAAAAGTTCAATGAAAAATGATAAAATGCATTATGGTATGACTTTACAGGATTTGGTTATTAAATGATTACGTTAATAGGTACGGGACATGTCTTTGATCTTTCGTCTGCACTTATAGAAAATCTCGATGAAAAACAACCGGATGTCATATGCGTGGAGCTAGATGGGCAACGATACAACGCACTCATAATGAAACACACAAGTCCTGAGTCGTATAAAAATGCCAAAAAAAACGTCCCCATCATCTACAAATTACTAGCTAGATTCCAAGATAACATGGCGAAGGAATATGGCGTAAATGCTGGAGATGAAATGCTTGCAGCAATAAAATATGCACAGTCTCACCAAATACCACTGAAACTTATAGACATGAATGCACAAAGTCTATTTACAAAAATGCTACGTTCCATGCCCATATCCGAAAAATTTAGACTCTTGTTGTCAGGATTTGGAGGAATATTTGTAAGCAAGAAAAGGGTGGAGAATGAACTGAAAAAAATTGAGGGGGAATTCGATACATATATCGAACAAATTGGAAGTAGCTTTCCAACAATCAAACGCACATTGATAGACGAACGGAACATCCATATGGCAAAAAAACTAACGCAACTAACAGAGAACCATCAGAACATCGTAGCATGTATCGGCGATGGGCATATACCGGGCATATCCAAATTGTTAAGTTCAGATAATATTGAATATGATACTATCAGATTAAGTAAACTGCGAGAAAGGAAAACAGACGAATTTGGCACTGCATCCGCACATTTCACCACAGAATACAAAGCACCTTAACCAGAATCTCTGCCAAATTTTAAAAACGATACTAATTATGCTGGTCTTTGCTTTATACTTGGGCCTGTAGCCTAGCCTGGATTGGGCGATAGCCTCCTAAGCTATAGATCGCGGGTTCGAATCCCGCCAGGTCCGTTCCTTTTCTATACTAATATTTCCATATTGAGGAAAGTTATTCTAGGATTTAATTATTTATTAATGCCTCTCTAATTCTCATTATATTTAGGAATATGATATCAAAATATACATAGTTTTTATTAATAAAGAGATGATATGTAATTATAAATAGGTAGAGGTGGAGAGATGGAGAAAAAACTTCTATTGTATGGAGGAGTTATTGCTGTTGCAGCTATACTACTTATAGCATCATTTTATGTTGTTTTTATGACGGGAGATCAGGATAGTACAGGAGACACTGATGTTCCAGCAGATATAGACAAAGACATAACTACAACAACTAGCGTACCTGTTACCTCAGGACCGGTTGGCTCAAGCGGAGGTTCAATGAGCGTTTCAGATAGTTCAAGTCCATTATTCGGACTTAATATTGAAGTACCTCAAGCAGCTGCAGATGAAACAGTCAATTTTGATATCAGTTATTCAAACATCACTGGAATAACTGGATTACCTGAAGATGCGTCTGTTGCTGGTAAAATGATCAAAATTGAAACAGATGGATCAACTACTTGGGATAAGTATAAAGTGTTTGATAAATTAATAGAGGTTACTCTTCCATACGATTCAAGTTTAGTTACTTCGGATGAAACTGTTCGTTATTATACATATGATGAAGAAAACAAAATCTTAAGTTCTGCAGGGTTTATATCTCATGATTCAACAAACAACACCATATCATTTTATACTAGGACTTTCTCCAGTTTCATTGCAATAAAACTCTCTTTAGCTGATCATGAATACTTTGGTAAGGATTTTACTGAAGACACTGGTTTCAGACCAAAAAATGATGGTTTTTATTTCCAAAATTGGGGTTCATATCTTGAACCCGATGGGATCTGTATGGGAATGGTAAGTTTTGCTCGCTATTACTACATGAATATAAAAGAAAGTGATGGAACAGATTTATATGAAAAATACCGTGAAGGTGATAAAGACGAATGGAGAGATGATGCAACAGCAATTCAACTTGCAACACGAGCTCATACAGCAGAAAGGAATGTCTGGAAGCAAAGTTGGTCTGAGGAGGTTTGGAAATATCTCCCAAAATCAAAAGATGTTGCTATTTCTTTGATTCATGGAATGGTTGTTACAGGTTCTCCTCAGCTAATTGCTATTTACGAAAAAAATGCAATTGGTGCTTGGACTGGTGCACATGCTATAATGACCTATAAGTACTCCAATGGTCGATTTGATATCTACGATCCTAACTTTCCTGGGACGGAACCAGGTACAGATGCACGGCAAATCCCTTTTACATATAATCATGGTTTTACCAGAAGATATAGTTCAGGTACTTCTGCTGGTTCTGGTACATACCAATATAATATCTTTACTCATTTTGGATACAAGGCATTTCATCCGTTTAATGCATTTGATCAGTTGTATAAATCTGCTGAAAATAAATTTGAAGATGACTCCATATTCCCAACTGTTACTCTTACAGATTATTACTCTTATGGAACCACTGGAACCACTCCCATAGATACTGATGGAGATGGAATTAGAGATACACCAAATCTTAGAGCCACAATTTCTGGAACTATTAAAGGTGGACATAGAAAAATTAATTCAACATTAATTTATATTAGCAATCAGAAATTTAAAACTCCTGTAGATGCTTATGGTAAATTCTCCTTACAAGTTCCACTATTTGCTGGAAAAAATGATCTTATAATTCTTGCGACTGATGAAAACACATTTAGTAATTGGTCAGGATATTTAAGAGATACTATTGATTCATCCGCATCTAAATCTGCTTTTACTTTAACACTTACTTGGGAACCGGTTTATACTGATGTTGACCTTCATGTAAAAGAACCCACTGAACCCACTGATTATTCAGGAATTCCTGCCCGAGAACTTGAACCTTCTGTAAACCCTTCATATTGGCCTTCAGGTTACCCATATTTGACTGTAGATGACCAGTATGGATTTGGCTATGAACAATATATTGCAACAGAAAATATGACACTTCCAAACTATGAAGGCCATGGTAAATCACTTTATGGAACATACAAGTTTAGAGTACATTACAAATATGATACCGATCTAGACGCTAACAATACACAAACAGTTTTTTGGACAGTACGTTTGAATTATTTAGTAACCGTCAATGAATCAGATGCAGGTGCAGGTATATATCGGGAGGAAAAGACATGGATTGGAACTTTAACAACTGCTGATATTCATTTATCTTGGACATTTGGTCCAGAAGAAAGTCCTTCTTGGAGTCCTAAATATGAAATAGAATTCAAACAACCAAATCCAGCGGATTATGGAATACCTCCACCGCCACAAAATGAACTTCCAAATTAAAATCCTCTAACTTCCAATATCCTTCTAATTTACATATCAAATCAAATATGTTCAAAATTTATTATGTTAACTACTGAATAATAATACAGAGTTGAGGTTCTTTCCCTCCATAATTTTTTCACAATAAGTCATATAACATGTAAACATAAAAAACACCTCATATTATGAAGTTTTTCTCCTGTAAAATCCCATCATCCTGCCGTTCTCTCTCCTATGGTTGTTTCAGTGTTGAGTTTTCTAGAATATCTAATAGGTATTATAGGTGACTAGAAAATAACGCTCTCAAGCACAACAACAATCAACTTGGCGAAAAAGATACACAAAAGGAATTTAATAACGTAACTAAAAGGATATTGAGACATATCTATGTGATTTAAATATCAAAGCTATGACATTGGAATTATTGAACACCATTATCAAAAAGTTTTCCTAATTTAAAAGACTCTATTAAATCAAAAATCCATGAATTTGACCTTGATATTTGAGATAATTTCTTTTCTTCCTCTAGCGTCCAAGATCTTTCACAAACATATAAATTAACACCAACATGTTTCCAACAGGCATCAAACACATGAGTAAAACTGCTTGGAGAACGATATTTACATAATTCAACAGTATATGCAATAATTCCATGTTCACCATACAGCCAATTTTCAGATGATCCAGGAGTTCCACAGAATCTTGGTATGATATACTCTTGTGTCCCATATTGGCCATAGATACGTAATTCATAGTTGTTTATCCTTGACATATTATATCCAATTGAGCGGAAAAGAGATTCATGTGGAGTATGTCTACTCGTATGCATCCATGGAAAAATCATCCATTCTCCATAATCATGATAGGATAATGATATACCAATGTTATGCGTTTCAACAAAGTATTTTACCGCCCGAGTCTCATTTTCAGAAAAGGGTTGCTCACCTCTAAATGTCCAACTTGAATCATCAGATAAATAATCAAGATGGTATTGGTCAGGGAGAATATAGGGTAAATTCCATCTATACCCATAATTTCTATTCAAGTCCACACCATAGGAGGTGACATAGTTACTCGTACCATCTGGTCCATAGTTTGGATCGTGATTTTTCCTCCAACCATATTCGACCCCGTCAGGATTAACCATCGGTATCAAAAATATCTGTGTATTTTGAAGGATATTTCTTACGCGATCTTCTGAGGGATCTTCATCAACCAAACCATCATTATCATTATCAATGCCATCGATAATATCTTCATTTACTAATCCGTCACCATCATTATCAGTATTTTCCTTAAAATAATTATCAGTGATATATTTAATAAAGAAAATAAGAACTTCAAAGGATGGTTTTTCATCACCATGATGTGCTCCCAACAGCAGCACACCGGGCTCATCTTCATCTATGTCAACATTATCTGAAAGTTTGACCATCCAAATATCTCTCCCCTCATGTGTTTTTCCAAGAGAAGATAGAGACATGATGTCAGAATTATTTAGTAATAATTCATGAAATAACTGAGTCATTGAAGAATAATTGTAGTATTCATAAGAGGATGAAACATTAAGAGTTGGATATTGACAAGTAGATAGGGAACCACCTCCTAGTGGAACAACGGTAAAAACAAGAAAGAAGCTGAGTATTATAATCGAGCCGAACTCTTTTAACTTTGAATTCTTGAACATATTTAGATCCCTTTCAATGAAAACATATCACATTGTATTTACTGGAGAATATATAAATATATGTGAATGACTGATTTAAATCTTTTTATTCATGTTAATGTGAATGCCCCCTTAGAAGAATGAATAACACCTAACCTTTTACTTTCAGATGAGCATTTCCTAGATAATTACTGTAGAGTTCTGAACTCATGGATGGAAACGTTTAAATTTCGTCATTTCATTATAAGTTTCAATTATTGAAGGGGGGAAAAGATTATGCGAAAGAAAATAATTGGAATTTTTGTTTGTACGTTATTGATACTTGCTAGCACATCACTTACTATTTTGGCCGATTGGGATGAAGAAGATGGGCACAAGATGCATTGGCCGCAAATGCCGGATCCATTTGGATGGGACGTCGATGCAACCTATGTCGAACAATTATGGCCTCAAAATGTCCTCGCAGATGATTGGAATTGCTCGGAGACTGGATGGGTTAAAGATATCCACTTTTGGGGCTCATGGCTCGGAGACAACGTGGGGACAATTAGTGCCTTCACGATAGCTATCCATGCAGATATTCCTGCAGATCAAAGTCCAACGGGATACAGCATGCCCGGTGAGACACTATGGGGGCAGATGTTCGACGTTGGTGAATGGATCGAGGCTGGCCCGTGGGAAGGACCTCAAGGGTGGTATGATCCTGCTGAGGGGGTTGTTATCCCAGAAAACCATTTCCTGTACTGGCAGTACAACATTTTCCTCGATGAGGGAGATTGGTTCTGGCAGGAGGAGGGAACTATCTACTGGTTAGCCATCTCTGCAATCGTTATACCGCAACCGGAACCTCCCCAGCCAAGATGGGGCTGGAAGTCATGTCTACCTGAAGATCGTTGGAATGATGACGCGTGTTGGGCCTTTTTGGGTGAGTTGAATTGGATAGAGATGCATGATCCGTTTTCTCTGGAGTCACTCAACCTAGCTTTTGTGATTACTGGGGGGCCATCCAATTATCCACCAAATACACCCAGTAAGCCATCAGGACCTACAACAGGTATTGTCGGAGAGATTTACACATATACAACAAATACGACTGATCCTGATGGAGACAATGTTAAGTATGGTTGGGATGGACATGGAGATAATGTCGTTGATTGGTGGACAGTTTTCTATCCTTCTGGAGCAATATGCAGTCAAAATGTTAAATTTTTAAGTGCAGGTACATACTATTTACAAGTGAAAGCTGAGGATGTACATGGAGCTCAGAGTGGTTTTTCCGATAAATTGATGGTTATTATAACAGGTGCCAACAATGCACCAAATACTCCAAATACGCCTTCTGGCCCCTCGTCTGGAAATACTGGGACCTCCTACATATACACCACAAGTACAACTGATCCTGATGGAGACAATGTCAAGTATGGTTGGGATTGGAATGGAAACGGCATTGTTGATGAGTGGACAGGATTCTATGCATCCGGAACAACATTTAGCATAGCGCATTCGTGGCCTACTGCTGGTACGTACAATGTAAAAGTAATGGCAGAGGATTCAAATGGAGCGCAGAGTGGATTTTCATCTGCAAAAACAGTTGTTATTAATGATCCGCCAAATAAACCAACTATCACAGGTCCAACGTCAGGAAAGACAGGTAACTCATACACGTATTCCGCATCCACCACTGATCCAGATGGAGACCAGATTTACTATTTATTTGACTGGGACGATGGCTCAGATAGCGGATGGAAAGGACCCTACAATTCAGGTCAAACAGCAAGTGTATCACATGTATGGATTGTACAAGGAACATATCAAATCAAAGTAAAAGCCAAAGATATTAATGGTGCTGAAGGTGTGTGGTCAGATCCACTACCTATAAGCATGCCTAGAAACAAAGCGATCAACACACCGTTCTTAAGATTCCTAGAGCAACATCCACGTATGTTTTTGATATTAAGATACCTGTTGGATACATAGAATAATCTTCAAAAACTATTTTCTTTTTTTCTTTCTTTAATGTTTTCATAGGTAATTTACCAATACCAACTCATTCTAAAATTAATGTTGAAGTGAATATCCGTGCAATTATTCGACAAATGTAACAGGTTCTCTACAAAAAATTTAAATGATATATGTAGATTGGTTTTAGGGGGAAAAGATTATGCGAAAGAAAATAATTGGAATTTTTGTTTGTATGCTGTTAATTCTAAGTTTTGCCATATCCTCACCAGGAACCCACACAACTAGTACGCCATCTCTTGAAAAGAATCCCATCATGAAGATGTATGATGATCATACTATTGTTACCAGTGACCCCATGTTTGAAACTCATTGTATAATACTTAACAATACGCCTCCAAATACTCCAAATAAACCATCAGGACCCATATCAGGAATAACTTGTATATGGTATCCGTATTTTACATATACCACCGATCCCGATGGAGACTATGTAAAGTATGGTTGGGATTTTAATGGAGATGGTATTGTAAATGAGGATAACTGGACACCTTTCCACCCATCTGGAGTAATGTGTAACGTATGGATATTGTTTGCTTATCCTGGAACATATTATCTAAGTGTCATTGCCGAAGATATAAATGGTGCCCAAAGTAATTTCTCTCCCACCCTAACCGTTGTAATATCTGATAATATGCCTCCGAATACACCAAATCGGCCATCTGGTTATTCATCAGGAACTGTTGGAACGCCATATACTTATTCTACATATACAACCGATTTTGACGGTAATAATATTAAGTATGGATGGGACTGGGACGGAGATAGTATCGTTGATGAATGGACAGGTTTCCATTCATCTGGATCGGCTTGCAGTGTCTCTCATTCGTGGCCTTCTGCCGATACATATTATGTTAAAGTGAAAGCCGAGGATGTTTACGGCGCTCAGAGTGGTTTTTCATCGGCGTTAACAGTTGTAATCTCTAGTGAAAATCATCCACCAGAAAAACCAGTCAGACCTTCAGGTTCAACACATGGAAAAGTGGGAGTATCTTATTCATATGAATCGTTGACTACTGATCCAGATGGCGATCATATTTACTATATGTTCGATTGGGATGATGGAACAACAAGCGGATGGAAAGGGCCGTACAACTCTGGTGATATCGTAAGCGTATCTCATATATGGAATGTCGGAGGGTCATATGCGATCAAAGTAAAAGCTAAGGATAGTCATGACCTCGAGGGCGTATGGTCAGATCCGTTGCCAATCAGCATGCCAAAAAACAAAGCAATCAACACATCATTCCTAGACTTCCTGGAGAATCATCCACACATGTTTCCAATATTGAGATACATACTAGAGTTATAGAGATTACGCCAAAAGCTCTCTTCTTTTTCTAGTATTAAATTATAGTTTGGATATATGTTTATTGTACTGTCACAAGCGCATTATCAGCATCTAGTAAAACCATATCTCCATCTTTTATCTTCTCGATATCTATCTGATCTACACATGGAATCCCAGCAAGTATCGCACCTGTTGCAACTATTGTCTCTGTCTCCTTGTTGACAATGCCTGCCGGTGCAACACCGTTTTTCTTGATACCATAAATAACATAAGATCCTACAGTCGAACCCTTACCGCATGGAAAAACAAGTATCTTATCCTTTACAGATTTTCCTTCAAGCGGATGACCTTTTTCAATAACAATACCAGTTTCGATATCTATTCCACCATAGAATCCTATTGGTTCCGTTGATACTATCGCGACACCTTCAGCAGTACCTGGTGATATCATTCTTCCCTTCATACTTGCCCCTCCACAAGTTTATCAATATTAGCAAACACCACATCTTGCTTGCAAAAACCTGGCAAATAATTTGCTGCTTTCCCAGAATTAACTCCAGTTGTTTTATATCCCATTCTCTCAATTGGAGAAACTACCATACATGTATCAGCAACAATGTTGCCTCCTGCTTTTTCAATTATTTCGGTGAAGCCCATTCTATCGGCTGCCTCCTTCATCATTCTTGAAGTGCATATCCAGACAGGTTTTTTCAGATGTTTTCCTTTAAGCTTATCTGCCAATGTTGAAATTTCCCGAAGAGATGCATGAGGACATCCCAAGATCACAATGTCAGGATCTTTACCAGAGTTTAACTTTTCGTATGTCTCGTCAAGTTCTTTTTTACTTACATTTATTGTTTCCAAACCATCCTTTTCAACCAAATCTGTTTCAGGCGTCAAATTTTCAACATGATATAGTGCAACTGCTCCTGATGCAGCCATTGCTGCACCAAGAGCCTTCAATTGATCAGTATTTGCATCTTTTATTCCTGTAAAATATGGAATCTTGTTCTTAACTTGCTTACCGACAAAATAACCAAGAGCGCCAAAATCAGAGCTGAAGTCTAAATTCACATCTACATTGATCTTAACATTGGGTTGTCGTTTTTCCCAAAGATGCAAACCATAATTTGGGGTTCTGCCACAAAGAGCAGCTGCAAGGGCAGAAGGTCCACCCTCCCTATTGGTTCGTGCTCCAATAACAGAATTAGAAAAGGAAACTGCAGAAGATTCTGACCAGGCTATGTGCTCCCTGAATCGTGGAAGATTTCCTGCAAGATATGGTGTACAGGTAGATGTAACAACAATTCCCATTTTTTTGAACGCATCCATAACTCTGATTTGATTCTTTGCAAAATCCTTTGGAAAACCAAGTTTTTCCCAATTTTCAAGGTCCATGCCAGCAGGATTGAGATATGTAAGCACTTTTACTTTTGCTCCTTTTGATGCCATATCTTCTAGAAATGCTAGGCCGGGATCTCCAACAGACTTATAGGAAACACCTGCAACTTGAACTGATCCTACAGGTATCATTTTTTCAGCACCGTAGATATCACCTAAACGGACAAGTAACCTAAACAATCTTTCAAGTACTTCTCCCTCCTCCCCATCAAGTATCTTTTCTTCTTCTTTTGTCAGATGCATTCCACTAACCCCTTGCAATTTTCAACTATTTTGTCAATCTCCTCCTTCGATGCATTATCTATATGTACTCCACCAATAGCAACTACCTTTGTATTGAATTTTTTACAAGCTGCCTTGGCTATTGGTTCAAGCACAACATCATCATAATGTCCTTCCAAACGGATAACATTTGGTGATTTATTGGGTTCGCAGATAACCACACCACCTATATGAGATTTTTCTCCTCCCCCGAGAACATAAATTCTATCATCACCTATTTTCATCTGTTTAAGCCAAACCTCATATTTTCCATTACCCGAGGTAATCATCGATATCAACTTTATTGTATTTTACAATCTCATATTTACTTTTATCAACATCTGTTGGAATGGTTGCATCAACACCGATCTTGGTCGTAAGTGTCTTCTTACCTGCTTCATGTTTACCTGAAGGATCGAGAGAACTGCCTGACTGATATGGTTTTATAACCAGGTCCTTATCTCCCTGAAATCGTGTTGCTATTGCCCATTCTATCGCATTAGGACTGTAGATATCGACATCCTCATCAACGATTACCACATGTTTCATGCTTTTATGTCCATTGAACGCAGCTTCGATAGCTTTCTTTGGATCACCAGGATCTTTCTTTTCAATCTGTACAATGCCATGAAGCCATGAGCCACCACCCATTGTCACAAGTACATTCTTACAGTTTGCAACCTTACTTACTTCATTATAAATAGTTGGTTCTTTTGGCATGCCCATGAGAATTTTATGCTCCAGTCTACCTGGAATCAAGGCTTGATACATTGCATCTTTTCTGTGCGTTATGCAATCAATAACAAAAACAGGTTCCTGTCTTTCGAAATCCCTTGTTTCAGTAAGATCTACAAATGGACCCTCGCGATCAAGATCCCTAGTGAGCCTACCTTCAAATACGAACTCGGTTTCAGCTGGTACTTCAAGATCTTTTGTCACACATTTAACTAGAGGTGTTTTATCAAGAGCATTTGCAATTGAAAACTCATCAACGCCTGGTGGTGGACCGAGAGACGCGGCAACCATAACTGCAACAGAATTCCCAACACACACAGCCATTTCGAGATCTCCCTCAAGCTTATCATAGGTCGTACGAGTCTGCCTTTTTTTAATAAGACGCGCAGTAAACTTGTTTTTACCAATTTCCATAAGTCGATGATATGAAACGTTTCTGCCAGTATCAGGATCTTTTATTGTTGAAACCGTGGCAGAACCGTATCTACCACCATCTCCCTCCAGATGATACAATATCGGTATTTTACTCAAATCAGGATCCTTTATTATTACTTCTTGGCAAGGTGCTTCATCTACCATCTCCGGTTCTTCTGGATTTTGAAGCGCTTTTACAAGTTTAAGCAAAAGTTTGTCTTTGGTTGTGTCCAGCCCTTTAGCAATAACGTCACGATCAGATGTGATACCAGCAAAAACAGGGAAATCATATCCCTTAACATTTTCAAATATAACTGGTTTTTCGTCAAGAGAATATATAACATTTGCAATTTCATATTTTGCAGATACTTCCTTTTTTATTCGTACTAGGTTATTCTCTTGCTCAAGTTTGGATAAGAAATCTCGAAGATACATTATTCTACACTCTCTCTTGCTACACCTATGGTGGTTTTCAATACTTGAAATCCTTCTTTTTCTATGGCATTTGCTACGTTTTCTTGTAGGTCTTTACCAGGCGTCAGAGCAAACATGTTTCCTCCAAGGCCCCCACCAGTAAGTTTAGCTCCAAGAGCGCCTTGTTCCCGTGCAATACTTACGAGAAAATCAAGTTCCCTCGATGACACTCCAATCTGTTGAAGAAGCTTATGATTTTCATTCATCAGTTTTCCAACTTCTTTATAATTTTCCTCTTGCAATGCTCTTTTAGCTAAATATGCTATGTTTTCTGCCCGGTTGAATATTTTCTTATATTTTTCAGGATCTTTTTCTTTTCTCTCCCTTACCCCTGCAACCGCTGCAGTTGTATCGGCCACCTTACCAGTATTACCCATTACAATTCTAACTGGAGTAGGAAGAGAGATTTTTTCCATGATGTTGGGTTCGCCTTT
The DNA here is from genome assembly GCA_030616985.1 of Thermoplasmatota archaeon. Taxonomy (GTDB): domain Archaea; phylum Thermoplasmatota; class E2; order DHVEG-1; family DHVEG-1; genus JAUWWG01. The sequence goes on along the minus strand of JAUWWG010000005.1, from coordinate 11,910 downwards.
TTCAAACCATATGAGGCCGCCAAAAGTAGACGCAGTATTGTCTATCCCTGATGGTGTCCCATGATATCCTTTCTCCCCTTCATAAGCAATATCATTAAGCTCATCATCTGAAAGATTAAGGTTAAAATGCTCTGAAAGAGCTCTTGCAACAGCGACACATGAGGCGGCACTGGCACCTATACCGCTTGCAACATAAAGATTGCCACCCAGTTCAATTTTTATCCCGTTTTTGGAATCGTCAAGTCCCATTTTTTTAAAAATTCTGTCAAATGAATCCTTTTGTTGATCCAATTTGTCCTTCTTATAGCTAGGTGTTGCACCTCTATTGTCCTCAAATTTAAACTCTGAACCTTCAAATTGCGTTACCTTAGCAACGGTGTATTTTCCAATAGCTGAGACAATAGCCGGTACTCCATACACTACAAAATGTTCATTAAATAAAATCGCCTTTCCAAAACCTATGCCCTCGCCCGTCATATTTACCACATAGAATATCTTAGATTATTTCTACCGAAATACCATAATCGGTTTATGTTTTTTATGCTTGTGGTGAAAAACAGCTAGAATGCCGATATCATGTTTCTTTTTTTTGTTTCAGTCAAAGAAAGAATAAAACCAATAAAACCCGTGAATATATCAGTTATAACAAATCCCAGTATAGTAAACACAAATACTTCTTCCTCACCTACTCCAAATAGAGTCGAAAACAAGAAAATAGCTGTCAACTCCCGAGTTCCCAATCCTGCAAAAGTTATTGGAATGAAACCTACAACATTGGCAATTGGAAATAACAATAGGAAATAGAGATAAGGAATGTCAATTCCCAGAGCTAAAACAATGATATATTCCTGAGAAAAGATGATAATCCAAGTAAAAATACCTAGAATTAGTGGCAGTAGTAGTTTTTTAATTTCAGGAAAATCAGTGTAGAATGTATCAACAAATCTATAAAGATTGGTTTTTAATTTCTTTGGAATGAGATAGTGTATAAGAAGGTGAAATAGTTTTTCTCCTCTTTCTCTTTTAACAAAATAAAAGAGGATTATTGCCAGGAGCAAAACCCATATACCAGATATATATAGAAGTTCAGGGAGAACTCCCATAACGAGTAATGCACCTATTAGCATCATCCCATAAAGAGATAGTGTATGTATTATGGTCTCCATCAATGAGTTGACAAATAATTTTCCATAGGGTGCCCCTGTTTTTTCTTTCATATATGGTACTCTCATAAGTTGTCCTATGTACCCAGGGGTGATACTTCCATAGAAATAACCTATTAAAAATATTTTAAGAGATTGGAAAAAACTAATTGTTATTTTTTGTTCTTTTTGAATGATTTGCCATGCAGTATTTCTAATTATCAACCTGGGGATAGTCAGAGTTAAAGAACAGATTATGAAAATTGGATTGATCGATAGAAATACAACTATTATTTTTTCAATATCTAAATTATAAACTATGTAGACAAATATTGCAATGCCTATTAATGGTAGAAATTTTTTAGCTTGTTTGAATATTTTTCTTGCCACTAACTGATTGATAAGACGTTTTGTTTTTTATGGCTTATTCTTTTATTTTTCCTAATTTTGATAATATTAAAAAACAAAGGGTTAATCTCTATATATTCTAAGATTCATACATATCTAGATGAAAGATAAGCTCCGTAAGGAACTAATGAGGGAAAGAAACAATTTATCCAAATCAGAAGCGATGGAAAAAAGCAATCTAATAAAAAAAAGACTTTTTGAAATGGATGAATTCAAACAAGCTTCTACAATCCTATTCTACGTATCATATGACGATGAAGTTCACACGCATGATATGATAAAAGAAAGTATGTCAAATGGAAAAAAGATTATCGTACCTGTTACTGACAAGGAGAAAAAGAAGTTAATTCTCTCCGAACTTAAAAACTGGAATGATCTTACACACGGTGCTTACAATATCCTAGAGCCAAGAAGGGAATGTATAATTGAAGTTTCACTTGATTCAATAGATTTGATACTTGTACCAGGCATAGGATTCGATAAACATGGTCATAGAATTGGACATGGCGGGGGGTATTATGATAAATTGCTGGAAAGTGCTACTGCTCCATCGATAGGACTTGCATTTCATCTGCAGATATTAGATAAAATAAATGTAGAGAAGCATGATATTCCCATACATAAGATTGTTACTGAGAAGGAAATTATATATTGCAAACATTAGCTTACAATTTCTTTGAGTTTATCCATCTCTACCGCTTTTTTTATCTCCATTGCTATCCGTTCACCATAACTTATAGACTCCCCATAAAGATAACCAGAATGTGGCGTGAACGGAGTCAAAGGACTTCCAGGTATTCTCATTGAAACGTCAAAAACAACCATTTCTTCTTTTCCTGTATCAGCAGCAATGGCACCCTGAAGTGCGAATGGACCGATTATGCCGGGAGGACATTCCTTTTTTGTAGTCTTGACGAACTTTTCACCAAGTACGAATATTTTCTCAATAATGGATTCCTTAGTTGTCGCCGCGATATGACCGGTCTCGATGATTTTTGGTTTCATATACTTAAGAACTTCCAGTTGTTCATTTGCTGGAAGCCTAATAAGACCGTCAAGATTAGTTTGTCTCCGAGTATCTGTACCCATTATCTCAAGTTCATCATCAATTACTGAATAGAAATAATTGAAATTAATCTGCGCACCAACAACATATTCCTCAATTACCGCTTTCTCAAGTGCTTCTTTTGTTATCTGTTTTTTTTCAAGCATTTCATCAGATTTCTTCTTATAGTCATCATAACTAGTAGCATAGAAAAACGCTCTTTCATAGCCCCGAATAGCTTCATTCACTTTGACTATTACAAGCCGGTCAATATCTTTTGGAGATTCAAATATCTTCGGAAATCTTATTCCTGCTTTTTCCAAAAGATAATACTGATTCTTTGGTACATCCCTTTCCTCGAGTTTAAGCATAGAACGTGTTCCGTAAATTGGAACATTAAAATTATTCTCTATATCGTTAAAGTCAAAATAAACCCAGAAATATCTGTTATGTATAAAGATGGTGTTTTTCTTTCTTAGCTGATCCTGAACTTCTGGTTTTGTTATATCTGAGAACTTATCAAGAATTATTGTATCATCAATACAACCTCGCCCATCCTCCCTAGTTTTGTAATACTTAGTATATGTTTTCTCCCTTCCTTTCTGACAGACTGCAAGTGTTCGAAAACCATGCTTTTTAGCACCCCTGCATACATCCAGAGCAGAATGTCCCCCCAAAACACCTATAGTAATCTTATCTTTATCATATGAATCGACTAATTTCTGTATTTTTTCTATTTCTATCATAAACTATCCTCCCTTATTTTGACAACATATGTTTCTTTTTTAATCTGTTGGAAGTATTATTTGAATTTCGCCCTCTTTGACAGGTAAAGAGGCAGAGGCAACGCCTGCGAAGGGAAATCCTTAACATGTTCCATTATCAAATCATGCAATTCATTTACCGAGTATGTTTTGTCATCTTCACCTAAATCGCCACTTCTAAATCTTGGTGAAAACGCTTTCTCATTTCTTTCTCTATCACCTACAACAACAATTACAGGAACCCATTCTTTCTCTGCATCACGGATCTTTCTACCAACGCTTTCCTCCCTATCGTCGATGTCCAATCTTATCTTATGATATGGAGATATTTTATCCATCTCATCTGCAAAAACCTTACAATCAGAAACAAATTCATCACCAACTGAAATGAATCTTACCTGTGTTGGAGAAAGCCATAATGGAAGCATTGGCTTTTTGCCTTGCGCCATCTTCACAGCCTCACGTTCAAGAAGAGCATAGACACACCGGTCAATACTTCCCGAGATGCTTGTGTGTAAAATGAATGGATGCTGTTTTTCTCCTTTTTCGTCTGCATATGTAATATCAAAGCGTTCTGCATTTTCAACATCAATCTGAACAGTCGAAAGGGCACTTGCCTTCTTTATAGAGTCGATAACATTAAATTCAAATTTCATGACAAAATAGAAGTACTGTTCATTCCACAGCTCAATAAGAACCGGCTTTCCTGCTGATTTGGCAAGACTCTGGGCCAATGTTTTGTTTTTCTCATAAAATTCCCTCACAAAACGAATTGCAACCTCGTGATCCAGCTTGAGATCATTCATCCATTTCTTTGCAGTGTCAAATTGTCTTTTGAATTCTTCTGTTGCCTGCTCTATCTCTGCACACAAAGTATGCAAATCAGGCATAGTAAAACAACGTAGGCGTTTTAGACCACTTACTTCACCACTCTGCTCCCGTCTGAAACTATAATGCGTGAGTTCATACAATCGCAAGGGAAGATTACGATACGACATCGTCATATCTTTCATTATCATATATTGACCAAAACACGCGGCAAAACGCAAAAAGAAATTTTTATTATCCGAGTTAATGGTGTACTGTCGAGCAGGAAATTTCTTCAAGTAGGCACTTAGTGCAGGATGTTCTATATCATACATAATGGGTGTTTCAACCTGCATTCCACCAAAATCTCCTACCATGTTATTGACATGAGTCTCAAGAAGGCCCTTTATGAGTCTACCCTTTGGATACCACCTGAAATTACCGGAATCGCTTGCTGGTTCATAGTCGACAAGCTCCAGAGATTGCATCATCTTAACATGAGCGGGCTGCCCTTCTGATTTTCGTGACCCTTTGCTTTCATATTCATATAAAAGTTTTAGTTCATCATGACCCGTAAAATCAAATTTATCGGCGTCAGTAAGCTCCCCCTCAGGAGTTAAAATATACCATTGCGAGACAATCTCTTTTTCCTTTTCCGCAGTTTTCTTCTCTTTTCCAGGGATTATCTCTCTTGAAAGTTCAGATAGGGGATGACCTTTACATGAAATTTTAAATGCTTTGTACCATCCAAATGGCGATCGTTTTACATTGAAGTCTTTATTTTTTAGCTCATATTCAATTTCTATAAGAATTTCTTTTGCTGCTTTTGGACTTGCTAGATCAGAAGAAAGATGTGCATAAGGGTAAAGCATTATGTTATTAACTTTTAGTTGCTCTGCGGTTTTTACAATCTCGGCCGTTGCATCTGACACTGCCTGCGTATGAGATTTTTCATCAATTTTTTCAACAGCAGTAAATACAGTAAGAACCTCTTCCATCCTGTCGCCATGAGCATCTATTTCCTCAGGAACCGAAATGGCCTTATCTTTTACTTCATATTCTATATAGTCGCTATGTATGAGTAGAAGTTTCATTGAATCAAATCCCGTAAAACAACTTAATGTTTTTAAATATAATGATTAAAATTTATGGGGGAGGCGGCGGAGGTGTATAACACCGCTAATTAAAAAAATACTTTGAACTTGCTTGCAATCCCATCTCTCCGCCTAAATGTGAGATATATTAAACAATATAATAACGTTTCGGAAAAAGATGTTCTGAAATTTTCTCCATATGTATAAGATAAAAAAAATTGAAGTTAAAAAATATTCGTTTTCCAACGATTTTGAACGATATCGCCATAAATTTTTGAAAATGAATGAATGAGGCTGATGATTCCTCTAATTTTACAGTGATTTCTTGTACGATTCTGCATCAATTAGCACATCAATTTCCGATTTATCTTTGAGTTCCAACTCGACAAGCCATCCGTCGTCATAAGGTTTTTCATTGACAGTTTCCGGTGCATCCTCGAGTTTCTCGTTTACATTAACAATCTTTCCACTAACCGGTGCATATATCTCTGAAACGGACTTAACAGATTCCACAACGCAGAGCTCTTCCCCTTTTTTGATTTCTTTACCAACCTCTGGTAACTCAACAAAAACAATATCTGTAAGTTCAGTTTGAGCATGATCAGTTATCCCAATAATTACCGTATCGCCCTTTAACTTCAACCATTCATGCGTATCTGTATACTTCAAATCATCTCTAACTTCATCTGACATAATTACCAAAATTCGTTATTTTCAACAGTATTTTAAAGGTTTCTAATTTTGCTGTGCCCAGTCCTTTTTTACAAATGGCGGTTTGACTACCTTAGCTTTCACAGATTTATTTCTCACAATAATTTCAAGTATTGTGTCTTTTTCTCTGTAACCAGGGTCAACATACGCCATTGCAATGCCCTTACTCAGACATGGAGACATCGTTCCGCTTGTAACAACACCTACTTCTTTACCATCCTTTTGTACCTTGCAGCCATGTCGAGGAATGCCCTTATCGATACATTCCATGTATGTCAGTCGTTGATAATCTCCCTGTTCCTTTTGTTTTAACAGGGCATCTTTACCAATAAAATCATGATCCCAATTTATTGTCCAAGACATAAGAGCCTCAAGCGGTGTTTTACCGCCTTCAAATTCATTACCCGCAAGAATGAAACATTTCTCTAGTCTAAGTGTATCACGTGCACCGAGTCCAATTGGCTCTATATTAAATTCTTTCCCAGCTTTTAGGATTTTACGGAAAATATCCTTTGCCATTTTAGGTGGAGTGATTTGCAATTCAAATCCCAATTCTCCAGTGTAACCAGTATGTGAAATAATGCAGTTTACACCTGCAATATCTGTATACTGGCAACCAAAAAAGCCCACTGTTTTAAGATCGGTATCTGTAAGTTTCTGCAATATTTCCCTTGATTTAGGCCCTTGAATTGCAATGATGACATAATCCTTGGAAACATCTTCAGCGATTGCACAGAGATCATACTCTTCGGCTTTGTCATTGAGCCATTTAGTAACCTCATCTGACATACCTGCATTTGGTATCATCATATATTTTTCCCCAAGATGCATAAAGATTGTATCATCTATTACAGTACCATCTTCTCTTAAAATTGCCGTGTATTGGCTTTTGCCATCTCCAATTTTTGATGCATCCTCCACAGTTGTAAGACTTACCAGTTTCTCTGCATCTTTGCCTGTGATCCATATATTACTCATGTGAGATACATCAAAAAGACCAACTGATTTTCTCACAGTCAGATGTTCATTTTTGATCGACGAAAACTGTATCGGCATTTCAAAACCAGCAAACTCAGTAAATTTGGCTCCAAGTTCATTATGAATATCGTTCAACGGTGACTTCAATACTATGTCTATCATCGCCAGGTGTATACTATAGCTGTAATTTAAGATTTCGACAAAATATTTATCAAATGCATCTCATAACAACCATTAATGAAATCTGTAAGCATTGATGGCGTATTTGAAAAAAATGGCAGATTATTTACTCAAAATCTAAAGGGTTGTAAAGGAATCAAAGTCTATAACGAAAAATTGATAACTTATAAGAACAAAGAGTTTCGCTCTTGGACCCCATACAGAAGCAAACTAGCTGCTGCTATTTTAAATGGACTGAAAGATATCAACATAACATCGGATTCTCAGATATTATATCTAGGTGCCGCAACAGGCACAACAGTTAGTCATATATCTGACATTGCAAAGGATGGAACAGTCTACGCAGTTGAAAGTTCCCCAGTTGCAGTAAAAAAATTATTACAACTGAGCAAGAAAAGACAAAATGTAATACCAATCCTATCCGATGCCAATCACCCGGATAGATACAGCACAATTGTGCCTACCGTAGATATTGTATATCAGGACATATCACAAAGGAATCAATCTGAAATTTTCATAAGAAATATCATGAGATATTTGAAAAAAAACGGTCAGGGGATTATCATGGTTAAAGCAAGAAGCATAGACATATCGATGAAACCAAAACAAGTATACAAGCTTGTAACCGAGGATCTAGAAGAACATGGACTCAATATCATCAATCTAATAGATATATCGCGTTATGAAAAGGACCACACAGCAATTGTCATATCCAATTAAATTAATTGAAATAGTCTTTATAATCATAGTACATTAGAGTACTGGAGATATAGATGTGAGGGTGGAATCAAAACCATTGATTCGGTTGGCAAAATTCTTTGTGCCGTTTATAATTGGATTTGGCGTTATTGGTACAATTGGATTGATAATTGAGGAAAATCTGCGAATAAAATACTGGCCCCTTGTCACAGGATATTTTTTTCCACCACTGGGAAAGGAGACCATTATTCCAAGTGGTGTATTGGTTGGCATTGACCCTATACTAATGGCATTATCAATTGCTTTTGTCGATATTATAGTCGCTCTGTTTTTAATATGGAACTACAATCTTGCGAAAAAAATACCGATCATAGGCAAATTTATGATTAAGGTTGAGGAGAAAGGCAAAAATGTCGAAGAAAAATACGGTTGGATTAAACCTCTTCGATTCATTGGAATTATGCTTTTTGTAATGATTCCCTTTCAGGGTTCAGGGGGAATGGTCGGTTCTATTGTTGGACGTTTAGTTGGCATGAAACCATGGAATACCTTTTTTGCAATATCGCTTGGAGCAGTTATTGGTTGCTTGCTTATTGCAATGTTTTCACAAGCATTCCTTATTTTTGCTGAGATAAATACAACTCTCACCTTAATTCTAGTTGGTATCATTGCCGTAGTAATAATAAGTTATTTCGTAATCAAAAGACTAAGGAAAAAATAAAATGAACTCTTTCAGGTCTATATCGTGATGTTTATCTCTTTTAACATAGAGTTTGTGATATAAGCAGGTGCGTCTGTAAGGAGATTCTTGTATGGTGATGGAGGGATTACATCCAACTTACTTAGTTTTTCGGCCTTGCTTACATGTCGTTTGATTTCCTCAGTGTATAATTGTTTAATTTTTGATGAGTTTTTTGCAAGTTTTCTTTTAATTATATTCAGTTTAAAAGAAGTATTATTAATTGTTTTATTCTCCAGTCTAGTCAATAAAGGAACAACAACGCTATCTATCATTTCACCTTTTTCAAGATCGACAAGGTCATCGGCAAGTTGGTACGCAAGTCCTATCTCCCTACCATACTCTGCAAGTATTGTTAATATCTCACCTGTTGCATCTGCCTCAATCGCTCCTGCTTTACAAGCCGAAGAAAATAGAGATGCTGTCTTCATGTTGATTATCTTGTTATATTCACTGAAAATCTTTGATTTTGTAGATAACTCATTTGCGCCATTTTTAATGTCATCCTTGTTGAAATTAACTTCCTTAAGCTCCCCGCATAAAATCTCACTCCACGTATCAACATACAATCGAGCGATTTGTTCTCCATGACTGAGAGCAATATTAAAACCGATTGCAAGCATCTTATGCCCATTCAAAAGAGCATTTGGTACGCCTTCCTTAATGTAAAAGGCAGGTTTTCCTCTCCGCTCTTTGTCTTCATCAATTATATCATCATGTACAAGAGATGCAGTATGTGCTAGTTCGATACTTACAGTACCTTCGACAGATCTTTGATATTGATAAGGAGTTTCCTTTCCACCAGTACAGACCTTAAAAGAGAGCTGTGCAAGTAATGGGCGCAGACGTTTTCCAGACTTTAATATTGAAAATATTTTTTTATCAGAAATCGTAGATGCTATCTTTTTCTCAATATCTTCTTTTGTAATCTCGAAGAAATTATCTATTGTAAGTGGCTGGTTTTTCATCATTAGTATGTCCCCCATTATTGCAGCGAGGTGAGCAAATGTAACAAGTTACAGTATATTAATTATGTATCCCAGTTTATATAAATTTTCCTTAACATTCAATAGATGATCCGTGTTATGTAACTCATATTACATTCTGTGGCAACAGTAACAAACATGCCATATGCTCTTGTTATTATTTATAAATTTCTCCATTTAAACATGCGATTTTTGAAGAAACCGGGCAACTACATATACTTCACTACTGCTCTTACGTGAGGCAGGAGGAGAATAACATTTCACTGCTTTAAATTTTTGATGAACTTTCTGGATGAAATCGCCTGTATCCTCTCCAGCAAATACCTTACACACAAAGTGTCCTCCATCCTTAAGGAGGTTTTCTGTCACTTTGAGTGCTTGTTCACAAAGATATATGCTCCTTGCCTGATCAATCGAGTAATTACCAGAGATGTTAGGAGACATATCCGATAACAATATATCTGCCTTATCACCCCCAATGATTTGCATGATCTTCTGCAGAGTTGGCTCCTTGGTCAGATCTCCCTGTAAAAAAGTTACACCATTTATTGGTTCAATGCGTAGAAGATCTATTCCAATTACTGTTCCACCCTCACCAACAAGCTCTTTTGCAACCTGGCTCCAGCCACCAGGAGCAGCACCAAGATCTATAACTGCATCGCCCTCCTGCATGACTCTAAATTTCTTTTGAATTTGTTTTAATTTAAACGCAGAGCGAGCTCTATAGCCTACGCGCTTGGCTTCCTTATAGAAATGCTCTCTTTTCTTCTCTGAATACCAACGAGTCATAAAAATTATAAAATAATATCAATGTCGAGTCTTTCTGCAAGTTCCTTGTACCTGTTTCGAATAGTTACTTCTGTCACACCTGCCACATCTGCTACTTCTCTTTGGGTCCTTCTCTCACCACACAGTATTGATGCAATATAAATGGAGGCAGCAGCAACACCAGTCGGCCCACGTCCACTTGTAAGCTCTTTATCTGCTGCGTCTTTTAGTATTTCTATTGATTTGGATTGTACATCTCCAGATAATTTAAGTTCGCTGCAAAATCTCGAAATGTAATCCGTTGGCGAGGTTGGCATAAGTTTAAGCCCCAGTTCACGAGCGATAAATCGATATGTCCTTCCAATTTCCTTTCTAGATACTCTTGAAGATCCTGCAATCTCATCAAGCGTTCTTGGTACGTTACATTGACGACATGCCGCATAAAGTGCAGCAGCAGACACACCCTCAATGCTTCTACCACGGATTAGGTTTTTTAGAACTGCCTTTCTATAAATCATAGCTGCAGTTTCTCTGACGTTCCTAGGTAGACTCATGCCAGATGCCATTCTATCGAGTTCAGATAATGCAAACGCAAGGTTTCTTTCTGTGGCATCACTAATTCTAATTCTTCTCTGCCACTTCCGTAGACGATATAATTGAGCCCTGTTTCTTGTTGGAATTGATTTTCCATAAGAATCGCGGTTTTTCCAGCCAATCATGGTACTAAGACCCTTATCGTGAATGGTATACGTCATCGGAGCTCCAACACGTGCTCTTTTCTCACGTTGATCACTGTCAAACGCCCGCCACTCGGGACCATGATCGATAAAATCCTCATCAATAACTAGCCCACAATCTTCACAAACTAACTCTGCTCTGGAATAATCTTTAGTTAAATGTGTACTACCACATTCAGGACATTGTGTAATCTCTTCTATGCTTGGTTTTTCTTTCTTTCTTGATTGAGTTTGAACCATTGAAATTCTTCCCCCTTTGTTCTTTTAAACTTTTCGATACCCTTTTAAATGACATAACAGAACTTATATATAAACATTTCTACGATGTTTCTGGAAAAACACAGGGCCTGACTCGTTAGTCAGAATTGTGCGTTCTGTTGAATAGAGGTGTGTTGAATCTGGTGTGTTGAATGAAGTGAGTTATAACTTTTGGTACTGTTGCGTGAAGGGTGTTGCATCTGGGGTGTTGCAAAAGGGGTGTTACTAGAATGGTGGATGACCTCCTAAAACATTTATAATACTAACCAATTTATTAGAAATCGCTTGCAATTTTTTCTCTGTTGTAGTATAATAATTTACAACTTTTCGTTTTGCTAATTTATTATAATCCAAACCAAGGTTTTCATTAAATTCTCTTCCATATGTATCTTTAAATTTCAAATTTACTTTAATTGACTCTTTTTTCTCTCTTACTTCATTTAAATAAATTTGCAAATCAACTTCTCCCTCATCAGGTAATGCTGTAACATAAAATAATTCCTTTTTTTTATTATTTATAAATGTATCAATATGGACTTCCTTTGCTAAACCAGCATTATTTATCAAGTATAATTCCATTGGTTCATCTCCGAT